>OMKD01000384.1 GCA_900299495.1 Sphingobacteriales bacterium | reverse complement strand
TGAATTTAGAAAAAAACACTTGGGTAAAGGCATGAGCCTGCAGTATAATGTACCAATCAAAATGGTACGTGGTGATGGAGCCTGGCTGATCGATCAGGGAGGAAGAAAATATTTGGATACCGTAAATAATGTAGCTCATGTTGGTCATGAGCATCCTGCAGTGGTAAAAGCCGGGCAGCAACAAATGTCCATTCTCAATACCAACACTCGCTATTTGCATGAGAACATCAATAAGTTGGCAGCCGCTTTGGTAGATACCTTTCCTCCTGAATTGAATGTGATTCACTTTGTGAATTCAGGAAGTGAAGCTAATGAGTTAGCCATACGTATGGTGAAGACTGTAACAGGACAAAAGGACATTATTGCTTCGCAGGTTGGATATCATGGAAATACAAACATATGTGTGGATATCTCTTCCTATAAGTTTGATGGCAAAGGTGGGGCAGGGGCGCCGGAGTATACGCATATATTTCCCTTGCCAGACACGTTTAGAGGAAAATATACAGGAGCGGATGCTGCTGAAAGATATGCTGAGGAGGTTGATGGGTGTATTCAGAAAATTTTGGAGCTGGGTAGAAAGCCAGGTGGATTTATCATTGAATCCATCATCAGTTGCGGAGGTCAGATTGAACTACCTGAAGGATTTTTGAAAGCGGCTTATGAGAAGGTTCGTGCGCATGGTGCTTTATGTATATCTGATGAAGTTCAGGTAGGCTGTGGACGATCAGGCGCACAATTCTGGGGTTTTCAATTACATGATGTAGTACCTGATATAGTGACCATAGGTAAACCCCTTGGGAATGGACATCCTATTGCTGCCGTTGCTTGCACGCAGGAGGTCGCAGAAAAATTTGCCAATGGGATGGAGTACTTCAATACCTTCGGTGGCAATCCGGTATCCTGTTCGATTGGACTAGAAGTTTTGAATACCGTAAAACGGGAAGGACTGCAAGATCGGGCTCTGGAGCTTGGGAATTATCTAAAGGCGGAACTCAAAGTGCTTTCCCAAAAATTCAGCATTATTGGCGATGTGCGAGGACAGGGTTTATTCCTGGGGATAGAACTTGTAGATCAACATAAAAATCCTTTGGCTGCTCAGACCTCTTATTTAGCAAATCGAATGAAGGATCATGGCATATTAATGAGTACGGACGGTCCGGATCATAATGTACTAAAGATCAAGCCACCAATGGTTTTTTCAAAGTCAAATGCAGATGATTTACTATACTATTTAGCGCTTATTTTAGAAGAAGACTTTATGAAGATTTAGGTATGAAGAGCATATGTTATTTCCTGTTTCTATTGGCTTGCATTTCCTGTGAACAAACCCCATTAGGTGAAGTACCTGAACAGAAATTTCATATGGATCATACGATCTTTGAGCTAAATAAATTAGCGCCTGTAGCCAGTTTTTTCCCGTTTGAAAAAATGGGTTTGGATGAGAAAGAATCCTCTTCAAGGTTCAAAAGCTTGAATGGAGCATGGAATTTTCATTGGGTTAAAAATCCGAATGATCGACCGAAAACCTTTCATCAATTCTCTTTTGATGATTCAGATTGGGATAAGATCCCAGTTCCTGCGAACTGGGAAGTCGAAGGATTTGGAAAACCGATCTATCTAGACGAACGCTACCCATTTACAACAAAATGGCCTGATGCTCCGAAGGAATACAATCCAGTAGGAACCTATCGCAAGATCATAAATTTGGACGCCTCCTTTTTGGAGGATCAGCTTATCCTGCATTTTGCGGGTGCCAAGTCTGCATTATATCTCTATATCAATGGACAATTTGTGGGCTACACTCAAGGGAGTAAGACACCTGCTGAATTTGACATTAGTCCTTATGTCCAAGAAGGTGAAAATCTGATTGCTTTTCAGCAGTTCAGATGGTCAGACGCCAGCTATGTGGAAAGTCAGGATATGCTTCGAATGAGTGGGATTGAACGGGAGGTCTATTTGTATAGCAGACCTAAGGTTTATGTGCGAGATTATTATGCAGAAACGAATTTGGATCAAACCTATACTAAGGGAATTTTTACTCCGATGGTGGAGCTTGTGAATGATTTGGATACGATTGCAGAACGGACCATTCTGCTACAGCTTTTGGATGGAGAGCAAATCCTATGGGAGGCATCAAAGGCCGTGTCGCTAAATGCAGATACCTCCGTGATACTTGATTTTTCATCTGTCATTCCAACTATAAAACCATGGTCTGCCGAGCTTCCTAATTTATATCGATTCGAACTACAATTGCTGGATGAATTCAATTCATCAAACGATCAATTCATTCATCAGAATATAGGATTCAAAAAAGTAGAAATCGTAAACGGTCAGGTACTCCTGAATGGTAAGGCATTACAAATTCGGGGTGTAAACAGGCATGAGACGGATCCGTATACCGGACATGTAGTGTCCCGCGCATCTATGGAAAAAGATATCCAATTGATGAAACAGAACAACATCAATGCCGTTCGCTCTGCGCATTATCCAAATGATTTGTATTGGCTGGAACTTTGTGATCGGTATGGTTTGTATGTGGTGGATGAGGCGAATATCGAGAGTCATCCCTTGGCTATTGATGAAGAGACTCAAATCGGGAATGAAATGTCTTGGTATCCTGCGCACTTGATGCGCACGCAACGCATGTATTATCGAGATAGAAACCATGTCTCGATTTATGCCTGGTCCTTGGGGAATGAAGCTGGGGAAGGAACGATATTTGAGCAAACCTATAACTGGCTGAAAGAACAGGATGCTAATCGGATCGTTCAGTATGAACCTGCTCGACGAGCAGCTTATTCTGACATTTTTTGTCCGATGTACCCAAGACCTGAACGTTTGATTGAGCATGGAAAAGAATATCCGGATCAACCTGCTATTATGATCGAATACGCACATGCTATGGGGAATTCTGTTGGTAACCTGCAGGATTATTGGGATATCATCGAACAGTATCCAAACTTGCAAGGTGGATATATCTGGGATTGGGTGGATCAATCGCTGGAATATAAAGATGAATCAGGAAATCCTTACCTGGCCTACGGACATGATTATCATCCGGATTTGCCAACTGATGGAAATTTCCTGAACAATGGCTTGGTCGATCCTTATCGAAATCCCCATCCTCATTTAGCAGAGGTTAAGAAGGTGTATGAACCGGTGCAATTTAGTATAAATCAAAATGCAAATAAATTAGAACTTCTGAATAAAAGCCTGTTTAGCGATTATAATGATAAGTCGCTGGAGTGGAATTTATTTGAAGATGGATTCCTGGTGAAATCGGGGGATTTACCATTCAAGGGAGTAAGACCTGGTAAATCAGTTAGCTTTGATCTTGGACAGTTATTTGAGCTGACTGATGGCTCTAAAGAATATATCCTACTCGTTTCATTCAAACAAAGAACTGCGAATAATTTGATTCCTGCAGGACATGAAGTTGCCTGGGATGAATTCGTTTTGTCCAAACCAGCACCTCAAAAAGAAGTAACCAGTGAAGGTGAATTTGTAATCAGTAATTTAGATTCAATCATTCGAATCTCAAATAAGCTGTACAGTTTGGATATCCATGCGCAGCGAGGTGAAGTCAGCCTTTGGACCTTTGAGGGTCAACTTATAACCGAGTATCCGATAAAACCCAATTTTTGGAGACCTCCAACAGATAATGATCTGGGAAATGGAATGGATCGCTGGGCTGTAGACTGGCAAAATGCGACCTATGGATATCAGGCTAAACTTACTGAAGCTCCGAAAGTATCCAATGGGAAGGTATCCTTTGTTGTTGAATATGCTATGCCAGATACGAGTGCTTTAGTACGAGTAGTTTATTCAATAGATGCTAGGGGGAGCTTGCAGGTAGATTTTAATTACAAACCCATAAAGGCTATTATAGCCAATATTCCTAGGCTAGGGATGTATATGACGCTTCCAAACACTTATGAAGACTTTTCCTGGTACGGGAAAGGACCTGAGGAGTCTTATTGGGATAGAAAGACAGGGCAAAAAACGCTGGTCCATCAGGGGGAAGTTAAGCAACAATTTCATAGATATTCAAGACCACAGGAGAGTGGAAATAAAACAGATGTGCGTTGGGCAAAACTACTGGGGCCAAAATTATCCCTTATGGCTAAAGCAAATGGATCTTTTCTGAATACGAGTATATGGCCATTTGGTATGTCGGAGCTTGATTTCAGATCTGCTGAGGCAAAGGAATCTGCTTCTGGCTTAGTGCCTGTTACGAAGAAACATGGTGCAGATATCAAGTTGGGAAAAACACTTCAATGGAACCTGGATTATCTGCAGATGGGCTTGGGAGGGGATACCTCTTGGGGACGTCTTGTTCATCCAGAATATACCATAGACGGAACCCGTCCATATAGTTATTCTTTCACGATCAAGCCAGTCTTAGAGTATTGAATTAAAGAATCATAATAGCCTTGTTTTGCTTGAAAATCATTAGATTGAAAGAGGAAAGAATAAAATGATTACTTTATGAAACGCAGAACAGCTATAAAAAACATTGGACTTGGACTTGCCGGCATTCCATTGATGAAGATCTTGGAAAACAAGAGCTCTGCTTGGACAGAACCGTTTAGTTTGGATCACACTAGAGATGAAAAGTTCTGGAAACGATTTAGGAAAGCATACTATCCCGTATCCAAGGAATTTACCAATTTGGAGAATGGATATTTTGGTTTGCACCCAAGCCCAGTGCATAAAGCTTATCTGAGTAATATTCAAAAGGTCAATGAAGTTGGTTCTTATTATATGCGTAATGATTTCTTTCCAGAATTAGCGGATATCATTGAATCCTTAGAAGCCTTTGCAGGGACTGAAGTGGGTGAATTATTGATTACCCGAAACGCAACGGAGGCTTTGAATATAATCATACAAGGATTACGCTTAAAAAAAGGGGATGAGGTATTGTTAAGTCGCCATGATTATGGTAGCATGATTGAGATTTTTGAAATGCTGGAACAAGAGGAAGGCATTGTTTTAAAGATCGTTGATGTGCCTTTTGATCCGAAAAGTGATCAGGAATTGATCGATGCTTATGTATCCAAAACCAGTTCAAGAACGCGTTGTGCATTACTGACCCATATGATGCATTTGACTGGACAAATTTTGCCAGTTGCTAAAATAGCAGCTGCACTTCGAGCAAAGAACATAGATGTTGTTGCAGATGCTGCGCATAGCTTTGCGCATGTAGATTTCAAATTGCCAGATCTTGGTGTTGAGTTTGTTGGGGCCAATTTGCACAAATGGTTCAGTAATCCTTTGGGGGCAGGTTTACTCTATGTGAAAAAAGAACGTATCAAGGATCTTCGTGCAATGTTTGCAGATTCCAGGTTGCCTAAGGATGATATCAGAAGATTGGGCCATTTTGGAACACCTGCTACACCAGTAGTGATGACCATCCCAGCAGCTTTAAAGTATAATCAAGAAATCACGGTCCCTGTAAAGGAGGCCCGACTTCGGTATTTGAATAATTACTGGACTAAACAAGCCCGTTTTATTCCTGGTGTACAAATGAATACGCCTTCAGATCCTCAACGCAGTTGTGCGATTGCCAGTTTTGGAATGGAAGGCTATACCTCCGCTGAGGTGGTCAAGCATTTATATGATCGCTTTGGTGTGTTTACCGTTGGAGCAAGTTTGGAAGATCGTCAGATAGTACGTGTAACACCAAATCTTTACAACTCTATTGAAGACTTGGATAAACTGTTAGATGGAATACTAAGTTTGAGTAAAAGATGAAAATAATTGTAATAGGTATTGCTTTTATAGAATTTATTCAATATACTTGAGGTGATGAAAAGAAATAATTTAAATACAATGAATATTTGGTGGCTTTCGATCTAATGATCTGAGGAGCTGTTTTATTGTATATTATATTATAAAAAAGACCTGCTTCTCAGCAGGTCTTTTTTATTTTAAACTAGAAATTATGCATTCATTTAAGGTACAATCTTGGCAGTGGTGGCTTTATCGAAACCGATAAGGGCAGTATTGTTATGTATGTATAGAAGAATATAACAGATAAAGGGACTGCCGTTGGTAGTCCCTTTTTTATTTTAAACAAAAGACAATGTCAATTTTAACTATAAATTCTAATTCTTGGTGGTGGTGTACTTTAAATCAACAGATTTGAGAAGCCACGTTTTTTTATTTAACAAAACTCAAGCCCGCTTCTCGCGGGCTTTTTTATTATGCAATCAAAACACAACATATTTACCAAAACAGAAGAGCTACTTGCTGACCTCCTAACTCCGGTAGGGGTTTACAGCAATCTTCGAGATCGATTCAAAAATCCGCTTTTATTGGAAAGTGCAGATTTTCATGATCGCTCAGACAGTAAAAGTTTTATTTGTCTAGAACCCCTGGCTGGATTTGAAAGTAAGGGTGGGTATTGCGAAATGGAAATTGGATCAGACCGAAAAGTTCTACAGTTTGACAAGCAACAGCAGGTCTTTGAACAGTTTAAAAGCTTTTTCGATTCCTTTGAATATAATCAGGAAAAGGATAGTGTGACTACCGCTGGATTCTTTGGTTATAGTTCTTTTGAGTCTGTTCAGTATTTCGAAGATCTGAGCTTCAAGCCATCTAAGTCTCAGCTAAAAGATAATCCGGATATGAAGTATCAGCTTTTCCGCTTTGTTCTCGTATTCGATCATTTTAAGAATACCCTTTCCATTGTTGAGCATGCACTGGATGCTCCAATTAAAAGCAATCAATCGATCAGCGACCTGAAACAATTCATTTACAACTCTTCTAATCATCCGTTCAGTTTTGAAACATTCGGAAGGGAAACGTCTGGTCTTGAAGATGCCGATTTTTTGGAGATGGTAGAAAAGGGTGTTGCACATTGCCAACGTGGTGATGTTTTTCAGGTGGTACTTTCCCGATCATTCAAACAAGAATTCAGAGGAGATGAATTCAATGTATACAGAGCATTGAGAAGTTTGAATCCATCGCCTTATCTGTTTTACTTTGATTATGGAGACTTTAGAATTTTCGGCTCTTCTCCGGAAGCTCAATTACAGGTCAATCAACAAGAATCCACCCTCAACCCAATTGCGGGAACAATACGCCGAACGGGAGATACGAAGAAGGATGAGGTACTAGCTACTCAATTATTGGAAGATCCGAAAGAGCGTAGTGAACATGTTATGCTTGTCGACTTAGCAAGAAATGATTTAAGCAAAAATTGCAATCATGTAGAGGTTAGCAACTTTAGTGAGGTCCAGTATTTTTCTCATGTCATTCACTTGGTAAGTAAGGTGAAAGGTCAGTTTATGCCTGGAACTTCACCGCTTGATATATATGCCGATACCTTTCCTGCTGGTACCTTATCCGGAGCACCAAAGTTCAGAGCCATGCAGATCATCAAGGAGCAGGAGCAGGAAAACAGAAACTTTTATGGTGGTGCAATCGGCTTCTTAGGTTTTGATGGTACAGTCAATAAGGCCATAATCATAAGATCCGTATTGAGCAAGCACAGTCAACTCATTTACCAGGCAGGTGCAGGAGTTGTGGTAGACAGTAAGCCAGCCAATGAATTGAATGAAGTACATAACAAACTGGCTGCAGTCCGTTCAGCCATTCAAAAAGCATGTGAATTATGAGATTATTACTGATAGATAATTACGATAGTTTTACCTACAACCTAGCTTACATGATTCGAGCTACAGGTGTGGAACTAGAGGTAAGGCGTAATGATAAACTGGATTTGGATATCCACGAATTCGATGGTTTAATTCTTTCTCCCGGACCAGGAATTCCAGAGGAGGCGGGTGAACTTATGGAGATTATCCAAAAAGCTGGTATATCAATGCCTATTCTTGGAGTTTGTCTTGGCCACCAAGCTATCGCGGAGAGCTACGGAGCAGAATTATACAATTTACCCAAGGTTTATCATGGGGTGCAAGGAAGCATCTATCAAAGTGTAGGCATTCATAAACTATTCAAAGGCGTACCTCGAATGTTTGAAGCTGGACGCTACCATTCCTGGGCCGTTCGAGCAGTATCCTTACCCGCCGGTATTCAGGTAATCGCAGTAGATGATCAGGAAGAAATCATGGCTATTCGGGTTTCTGATACCCACATCTACGGGATTCAATTTCATCCGGAAAGTATCCTCACACCTGAAGGAAAGACCATACTCAATAATTTTTTAACCATCTGTAAAAATAAAGCATATGAAAATGCCATTGGAAAAGCTGTTTAACCGCTACACACTCAGTAGAACAGAAGCTAAAGATATTCTCGGTGCTATCTCTGAAGGTGTATTTAATTCGGAGCAAATTAGTGCATTTTTGACGGTTTTTCGCATGCGAAAGATCAGTACGGAAGAATTGGATGGATTCAGAGACTGCTTGCAGGAACGCTGCGTAAGAGTTGATTTGTCTGAATTTGACCCCATTGATCTTTGCGGTACAGGAGGTGATGGTAAAAACACCTTTAATATCTCCACATTGGCTTCATTTGTTACAGCGGCTGCAGGGTATAAGGTAGCCAAACATGGTAATTACGGGGTTAGCTCCAACTGTGGATCCTCTAATGTTCTAGAAGCGCTGGGCTATCGATTTACAAATGATACGGATGTCTTGAAAAAGCAATTGGATGAGATTGGTATTTGCTTCTTGCATGCACCACTTTTTCACCCGGCGATGAAGACTGTTGCTCCGGTAAGAAGAAATATTGGTATCAAAACCTTCTTCAATATGCTTGGACCAATGGTAAATCCATCTGCACCTGACAAGCAATTGGTCGGTGTGTTTTCTGCTGAATTGCAGCGCTACTATAAGTATATCTATGAACGCAGCGAAAAGGAATATCGCATTCTGCATTCATTGGATGGATATGATGAGATGAGTCTTACTGCACCGACCAAAGTAATTCGACCAGGTAGTGAGCAGATTGTTAAGCCAGCAGATCTAGGGGTAGCAACACTTGATCCTGATTCGATTAAAGGAGGAGATACTGTAGCATCTTCTGCCAAGATATTTCTAAATGTTCTTCAGGGTAAAGGGAGTTCCCCGCAAAATGATGTGGTCTTGTCCAATGCGGCGTTAGCAATAAACTGTTACAAACCTGAAGTATCCTATCAGGATTGTAAGCAGGAAGCGGAAGAAGCACTATCAAGTGGCAAAGCATTAAACGTATTTGAAAAACTAATAGCATGAGTAAAGATATATTAAAGCAAATAGTAGCAAACAAGAAGCGTGAAGTTGAGCAAAATAAAAAACTGGTCACTACAGCTATGATGGAGCAATCCGTTTACTTCAAGAACCCTGTAGTATCGCTTAAAAAGTATCTCCAGGATCCACAGCGTTCTG
>OMKD01000383.1 GCA_900299495.1 Sphingobacteriales bacterium | reverse complement strand
TCCCAAGCAGGACCTACTATATC
Source organism: Sphingobacteriales bacterium (assembly GCA_900299495.1). Lineage (GTDB taxonomy): Bacteria > Bacteroidota > Bacteroidia > Chitinophagales > Saprospiraceae > AM-2324. The sequence continues at coordinate 4,347 of OMKD01000383.1, read as the reverse complement.
CAATCTACCTTTCATGGCACGCTTAAGAAGCATATCCACACTAAGTAGTCTGTTAATTTCATTTGTACCTTCAAAGATTCTGTTGATACGCGCATCTCTGTATGCTCTTGAAGCTGTACCTTCTTCAGAATAACCCATACCACCATGGATTTGTAGAGTCTCATCAACAACATAATCCAAAGCTTCAGAACCTACAACCTTAAGAATTGCACATTCGATCGCATATTCATCAGCTGCTTTTAGTTTTGCAGAAGCAAAATCTTCTCCAGCTGCAGTAAGCTCAGCTTTTTTCAATTGCATCATTTGAGAAGTTCTGTACTGTGCAGATTCAGCAGCGAATATTTTTACTGCTTGCTGTGCAATTTTACGCTTGATTGCTCCAAAGCTTGAAATAGGCACTTTAAACTGGTGGCGCTCATTGGCATATTTGATACCTGAATCCATAGAGCCTTTAGCTCCACCGATACACATAGCACCTAGCTTAAATCTACCATCATTAAGTGCATTGAAGGCAATAAGGTGTCCTTTACCAACTTCGCCCAATACATTTTCAACTGGTACTTTTACATTCTCCAGGAAGATCTGACGCGTTGAGGAGCCTTTGATTCCAAGCTTTTCCTCTTCTGCTCCCAGTGTGAATCCTTCCAATTCTCTTTCAACGATAAATCCTGTAAACTTATCACCATCGATTTGAGCAAATACGATAAAAATATCCGCAAAACCAGCATTGGTAATCCACATTTTCTGTCCGTTAAGGATGTAATGTGTTCCTTCTGTGTTAAGCTCTGCTTTCGTTTTTGCAGCTAATGCATCAGAACCTGAAGAAGGTTCTGTCAAACAATAGGATGCTTTTAACTGGCCTGCTATAAGACCAGGTAAGTATTTACTCTTTTGCTCTTCAGTTCCAAAATATAGGATTGGTAACATTCCAATACCTGTGTGTGCTGCATAAGCAACAATCCATGATCCACCAGGTCCAAAAGCCTCACAGATAAGGGTGTTGGTATTGGTGTCCATTGCCATGCCACCATATGTTTCTGGCATATGCGAACCCAGAATACCTAGTTCGGCTGCTTTTTCCAATAAGTCAACACTATAGGTGCCTTCCTGCTTTTCAACTTTTGCACGAACCGGATCAATCTCATTTTTAATGAAGTCATTTACCATGGCTTTTACCATACGTTGCTCTTCATTAAAATCCTCTGGTGTAAAGGTTTGATTGGCAGGAGTATCTTTAATTAAAAAAGCCCCTCCTGGTAGGACATTGGTTTTTGAAACTGTATCTTGCATATCTATATGGATTTTACTTTTAGCGAATTTTCGCTATCAATATATGGAGTTATTTTTATTAATGAAATAGCTTGACGATTTTTTTTGCGAAAATTCGCTAAAAATGTCATTTCTCCATATTAACAACAAAAAAAATATCTGTTTATGGCTGCTATTTTAGTGTTTTGTGGGTCGGCTAAAGGTCAAAACCCTGCTTTTGAGGAAGCTGCACGTGCCTTAGGTAAATATATCGGTGAACATGGACACTCCTTGATAACCGGTGGTGGAGCTGTTGGATTAATGGGTGTGGTATCCGATGCTGCCATGGAGTTTGGAGCGCATGTAACAGGTATTATTCCAGAATTTCTTCAGGATAGAGAGGTTGGCCATTCTGAACTACAAGATTTGATTGTGGTGGAGGATATGCATAAACGTAAGGCACTTATGTATGAGAAATGTGATCTATCTATCGTTTTGCCTGGTGGGGTTGGGACCTTGGATGAGTGCTTTGAATTTCTTTGTTGGCAAAGATTGCGTTTACACAACAAACCGCTTGGTGTGGTGAATGTAGAAGGTCTGTATGATGGTTTAGCACAACTTATGAATTCAATGCTTTCCGCTGGTTTTGTTGGGAAAAAGGGTGATATGGAATTTTACATCGAAAAGGATGTTAATTCTTTAGCTAAGTATCTAAAAATCTAATAGAAGTGTCAAGAAAGGTCATAGATTAAGATAGGTCTGCTAAATAGTAGTTTTTCACATAGATTGTTCTTAATTTTGCAGCATTAATTAAATAAAGCATAGAAAATGCAAAAAACAGATTCCAAAGTAAATTATAAGGTTAAGGATATTGCCCTTGCCGACTGGGGTAGAAAAGAGATTCACTTAGCAGAGGCAGAAATGCCAGGTCTTATGAGCCTTCGTGAAGAGTACGGAGATTCAAAGCCACTTGCTGGAGCTCGTATTGCTGGTTGTCTGCACATGACTATTCAAACCGCTGTACTTATTGAAACTCTTGTTGAATTAGGTGCTGAAGTTACTTGGTCTTCTTGTAATATTTTCTCAACTCAGGATCATGCTGCTGCTGCAATTGCTTCTGCAAATATTCCGGTATTTGCATGGAAAGGAATGAACGAAGAGGAGTTTGATTGGGCGATTGAGCAAACCTTATTCGCTTTTGAAGGTGGTAAGCCATTGAACATGATTCTTGATGATGGTGGTGACCTTACAAATATGGTATTAGACAGATACCCTGAGCTTGTTCCTGATATCAAAGGATTATCAGAAGAGACTACTACAGGTGTTCACCGTCTATATGAGCGTATGAAGAATGGTACTCTTCCAATGCCTGCTATCAATGTGAATGATTCAGTTACTAAGTCTAAGTTTGATAACAAATACGGATGTAAAGAATCATGTGTGGATGCTATCCGTCGTGCAACAGATGTAATGATGGCTGGTAAAGTAGCTGTTGTTGCTGGATATGGTGATGTTGGTAAAGGTTCTGCTGCTTCACTACAAGGTGCTGGTTGTCGTGTAATCGTTACAGAGATCGATCCAATTTGTGCGCTTCAGGCAGCAATGGATGGATTCCAGGTAGCTAAAATGGAGAATGCAGTTAAGGAAGCAAATATCGTTGTTACTGCAACTGGTAACAAAGATATCCTTACAGAGAAGCACTTCCTTAATATGAAAGATAAAACTATCGTATGTAATATCGGTCACTTTGATAATGAGATTGATATGGCATGGTTGAATGGAACATACGGTGAGAGTAAGGTAGAGGTTAAGCCTCAGGTTGATATGTATAATGTAGATGGAAAGGATATCATCGTACTTGCAGAAGGCCGTTTGGTAAACCTTGGTTGTGCTACTGGACACCCATCATTCGTGATGTCAAATTCATTCACGAACCAAACACTAGCTCAACTAGAGTTGTGGAAGAATGGAGATTCATACGAGAATAAGGTATACATGCTTCCTAAGCATCTTGATGAGAAAGTTGCAAAGCTACACCTTGCTAAGATTGGTGTTGAGCTTGATGAGCTTTCGAAAGATCAGGCAGATTACATCGGCGTTCAAAAAGAAGGACCATTTAAGCCTGAATATTACAGATATTAATTAATATTGATATATTAGTCCTGTGGTTCTGTCATAGGGCTTTTTTTTGCTTTAACAATAAGTAGTACTATGAGTGCATTTGAAAATAAAACTAAATCAGAGTGGTTGGAAAAGGTTGTAAAAGACTTAAAAGGTAAATCTTTGGATTCACTAAATTGGTCTATTTCCGATGACCTGACCATTAGTCCATTTTCTCATGCTGAAGATCGTGAAGTTCAACATCTGCCTATCGGTATTAAAAGCAATAATAACTGGCGAATAGGTCAGGAATTCGTAGTTGATGCTTCCAATGTGGACGAGCAGAACACTGCTATCCTGAATGCCCTTAATAATGGGATAGAATCTCCAAAGATTATCATTGACCGAGTGCTTAGTGTCGATGAGATTCAGAGACTTTTCAAAGATGTAAACATTGCTTACGTAGCTGTCTATTTTTCAGGTCTCAAATCCTTTGAGGATTGGACGGCCTTGTTAAAGAATTATGCCTTGACTGCTAATAGTTTTAATATACAGTCAGATAAGTTCTTTGGAGGTTTTCATATGGATATGGACTGGGTGGATTTCAGTACATCTGATTTTGAGGAAATGGCTGAGTTCGAAGAGTTGTATAGTTCAATTTTTCCACGCTATAGGTGTTTCTATGTTGACGGCCGCCGATTTTATAAAGGCAATGAGCATATCATTGAGGAGTTAGCAAATCTGACCTTTTATGTGGCTAGCTGCTATCAGGGTATGCATGACATAGGTTATACTGCTTTACAAATCTCTAAAAAATTCCAGATTGGATTTTCCATAGGAAATTCATACTTGCTGGAAATTGCCAAGATTAGAGCGCTGAAGGTTATGTTTGCAAATATTTCAGAGGCTTTGAATCCTGGGCATAAAGAGATTCCTTGTTTTGATTGTTACGTGTCTCCAAGCTCTTATAAGGAGAACGAAACAGAAAGCAATAAGATA
>OMKD01000382.1 GCA_900299495.1 Sphingobacteriales bacterium | reverse complement strand
TATGTTCAAGGCGGTATTATAGGTTCAGCATTCATAAATTCTTTAAAAGATACGGCGGATATCACTATCGCCAGTCAGCAATTTATCAGATCAATTCGTTAAAAAACCCAGTCTTATGATTATTCAATTAGAAAACAGAATACAGGATATAATTCCTGCACAAATCGAAACTTGTTTAAGTCAGTTAAAAATCCCCTTTTACCCGGTAGAAACCCAAAAAGCATCCTATTTGGTTTGTACACCTGAAGGACCTTTTGATATCAGATTAGTTGGTCATTTGGAAGGTGTAAAGGATGTGCATATTGTAGGGGATAAACACAAAATGGTTAATAAACGCTGGAAGGTTGAGGATACGGTTATTGATCTTGGAGAGGGACTAAGCATTGGCGGGGATGAATTTGCAATCATGGCCGGTCCGTGCAGTATAGATACCGCTGAAAATATTGAATTGACGGTGTCTAAGTTAGTAGAAAAAGGTATTCGAATTATGCGCGGCGGTGTATTTAAACCAAGAACCAGTCCCTACAGCTTTATGGGGAAAGGTATGGAGGGCTTACTGGAATTTTATAGTATATGTAAGGCAGCAGGAATAAAAATTATTACTGAAATTATGGAGCCATCTGTGTTGGAGCAAATGTATCCTTATGTAGATATCTTTCAGGTTGGAGCACGGAATTCCCAGAATTTTGCCTTGCTTGAAGCCCTTGGTAAGACAGATAAACCGGTGATGATCAAAAGAGGAATCAGTGGTACAATTGATGAATTGTTGTTCTCCGCAGAATATGTTTTTAAGAACGGAAATGAACGCCTCATCCTATGTGAACGTGGAATCAGAAGTTTCGAATCTGCTTACAGAAATACACTTGATCTAAATGCAGTTCCTATCCTAAAAGAACGATCTCACTTACCAGTGATCGTAGATCCTTCTCATGGTATTGGTATTCGAAAGCACGTTCGTCAGATGGCTGTGGCTGGTGCAGCAGTAGGTGCGGATGGAGTTATTGTAGAAATGCACCCTGACCCAGATAAGGCATTGACTGATAATAAGCAAACCATTGGTTTTGATGAGTTTGGTCAATTGGTTGATCAGGTTCGATCTGTTCATCAGGTCATCAAAGGTTTTTAAAAGAAAGATCCGTATTTACTAAGTTTTGTCTGCATGTAGTTTTTTTTAATTTTGAGCATGGCAAAAAGGATAATCAATTTAGCCTTGATGGCGCATGCTGATGCAGGCAAAACTACAATCACTGAGCATTTCTTATTCAAAGGTGGTTTGAGCAAAAAGGTGGGATCTGTAGATGAGGGAACTACCCATTCAGATTTCCTTCAGGTAGAACGAGATAGAGGGATCTCTGTGCGTGCTTCATTCAATAGTTTTGATTGGAAAGGGACTTGTGTGAATTTGATTGATACACCGGGGCATATTGATTTTACTGCAGAGCTTGAACGTATTCTGCCTGTCATCGATGCTGCTATTCTGGTTGTTTCTGCAGTTGAAGGCATACAAGCACAAACTGAAGCTATTTGGGAAGCGCTTCAAGAACGAAATATACCGGTCTTGTTTTTTGTCAATAAAGTGGATCGAATAGGTTCAGATGTAGAGGCTATAGTGGAGGATATCAAAAAGGAATTCACTACTGATATAATTCGCTTTCAGCATATTTCAAATGAGGGATTGACCTCAGTTGAAATAGTATCTACTAGTAAGTATGAGGAGGAATATGAAGAACTTATTGCTGGACTTGATGAAGCCTTGTTGGAAAGGTATTTGGATAATGGTGTGTTAAGTGAACAAGAATTAGAGCAAGGACTTAAAGCAGGGTTTAATGAAAGAGCTTTATTCCCAGTATTGGTTGGTGCTTCTAAATTGGATTTGGGGGTAGACGAACTATTGGATTTTGTCGAAAAGTATTTTCCCATGGCACCGTATCATCCGGAGGATGCGGTTTCTGCTTATGTGTATGCAGTGGGTAAAGATAAAACCTTAGGTAAGACGGTTTATTTGAGAATGTTTGGTGGTGTGCTGAAAGCAAGAGATTTGTTAGTCAATAATCGCTTAGGGGAAGAGGAAAAAGTTTCGCTCATAAAGAAAGGATACGGTCTTCGTTTTGATACGGTTGATACAATCGAGTCTGGTGACATTGCAATGGTAACTGGATTAAAAAATGCAAAGGTTGGTGATGTCTTAGGAATACATTCTGACCGAATACCAAAGCAGATCAGTATACATGAACCACTTTTGTCTGTGCAGGCGATCCCTGATAGAGAAGCGGATTATGCGAATCTTGCAAATGCCTTGTTACAGCTTTCTGATGAAGATCCAAGCCTTGATTTTGAATGGGATAAAGAAGAGCGAAGTCTGCATCTGAGAATTTATGGAGAGATTCAAACACAGATCCTGAAGTCCATGCTAAATAACAGGTTTGGAGTGGAAGCAAGCTTTACAGATCCAACAGTGGTATACAAGGAGACAATCAATCAGTCAGTGGAGGGCTACGAACGCTATTGGATGCCTAAGCCATGTTGGGCAATAGTCCGATTTAAAATTGAACCAGGTGTTCGTGGATCCGGTATTGTTTACAAGTCAGCCATATCTGTGGATGCTGTGCATCAAAAATATCAGAACGAAGTAGAGCGTACTATCCCCGAAGCTGTTGAACAAAGTATAAAAGGATGGGAATTGACGGATGTAAAGATTACGCTGATTGAGGGGGAGGATCATGTTATGCATTCCAGACCAGGAGATTTTGTAATAGCGACCAATATGGCAATCATGAATGGATTGCAAGAGATAGGAACTCAGTTATTGGAGCCAATAGTTCGGCTGAAAATACAGGCTAATGTTGAACTGCTTGGAAGTCTTTCCAGTGAAATCATCCAACGAAGAGGGCAGTTTGAAAGTCCGACTATTGATGGGGATAAAATGGTTCTCTTTGCAGATGTTCCGCTTAGTATGATACTTGATTTTCCAGTTCGATTGAGTTCGATGTCTGGTGGGAAGGCGAAGTTAATCTATACCCTGAAAGGTTATCAGGCTTGTACGGATGAGCAGGGAGTTATCCGTCCATACAAAGGTGTCAATCCATTGGATCGTTCTAAGTATATCCTGAAAATGCGTAAAGCGCTCCAATAAAAAAGGAGAAGGTTCCCCTTCTCCCCTAAGTATGAAAGTATAACAAACCTTACATTAGTTATCTTAGATCAGTACAGAGTTGCCTATTGCTTGTGCCACCGCATCTCCAACTTCAGAAGTGGAATAGACTTTTTCTCCTGCTTTTGCTAAGTCCTCTGTGACTATTCCCTTGTTTATACAAGCTTCAACTGCATCTCTGATTTCAGTACCTATATTGGACATTTTCAAATGATCGAAAAGCATAGCTGCTGATAGGATCATACCCATAGGGTTTGCGATGTTTTTACCGGCAGCCTGTGGATAAGATCCATGGATAGGCTCAAAAATTCCCGTATGTTTTCCAATACTTGAACTTGGCAATAAACCTAATGATCCACCTAGAACGCTGGCTTCATCGGTAAGGATGTCTCCAAACATATTGCCCGTTACAATGACATCGAATTGCTTTGGGTTTACGATAAGCTGCATAGCTGCATTATCCACAAACATTTTGCTGTATTCAACATCCGGATATTCCTTTGCAATTTCGTCGCTGACCATTCGCCAAAGTCTTGAAGTAGCCAAGACATTAGCCTTGTCAACCATGCACAGCTTTTTATCTCTTTGCATGGCAGTTTCGAATGCATAGCGAACTATGCGTTCGATCTCATAGGTTTCATAAACACAGGTATCAAAAGCTTTAAGTCCGTCTTCAGATCTTCCTCGTGGTTGTCCAAAGTAGATCCCACCTGTTAATTCTCTTACCACTACAAAGTCTGCTCCTTCAATGCGCTCTGGTTTTAGCGGTGAACGCTCGATCAGAGAGGAGTAGCAGGAGACAGGTCTGACATTGGCAAATAAGCCCAGTTTTTTACGCATGGCCAGTAAGCCTTGTTCAGGTCTTACTTTTGCATTCGGGTCATTATCATATTTGGGATGCCCAATCGCACCAAACAGGACCGCATCTGCCTGCATACAAATTTGGTGTGTCTCTTCGGGATATGGTTGGCCGGTCTGTTCGATGGCGATTGCGCCTACAAGTGCTTTTGAATAAGAAATATTCAGCTTGTGTTTATTTGCAATTGTATCCACAACCTTAACGGCTTGTTCCATAATCTCAGGACCGATACCATCGCCGGCTAGTAATGCTATATTTAGAGTATTCATTGTCTTTATTCTTAGAATGATCTGTTGTTTTCGTATGCTTCAATAGCGTCATGCATTTCGACCAAGTAGTCAAATTCTACCTTGCCATCCAAAAGGCATTGTTTTTTGAATCCGTCAATTTCAAAATTATAAACCTCACCCTCAAATGCGATGGTTTGGCTTTGAAGATCGATCTCGATTTGAGTTTCCGGATTATTGTAAATAGCGGTAGTCAATGCCTGTAGATAATCGGTACTTACTTCAATAGGTAATAAGCCGTTATTCATAGCATTACCTTTGAAGATATCTGCAAACTCTGAACTCACTACCGCTCTGAATCCATAATCATGGATCGCCCAAGCTGCATGTTCTCTACTGGAGCCACACCCAAAATTGTGTCCTGCCACTAAAATTGATCCTTTGAACTTAGGATCGTTTAGGACAAAATCTGTATTCAGCTCAGCGTTGTTATATCTCCAATCCCTAAATAGATTTTCTCCGAAGCCTTCTTTTGAAGTGGACTTTAAAAACCTTGCGGGGATGATCTGATCAGTATCTATATGTTCTATTGGCAATGGAATGCCGCTAGATTTAATTTGATTTATTTTTTCCATAACTAAGATGATAAGGATTCTACAGATGATTGATTACGGGCAATAGCTTCGTCTGCTGTCCATATTTTACCATGCACTGCTGCTGCTATTGCAGTAAGTGGACTAGCAAGTATCGTTCTTGCGCCTTGCCCTTGTCTTCCCTCAAAGTTTCTGTTAGAGGTTGATACGCAAAGTTTACCTTCTGGGATTTTATCCTCATTCATAGCCAGGCATGCAGAACACCCAGGCTGTCTCATTCGGATACCTGCATTTTGGAAAATGGTATCTAATCCTTCTTCCATTGCTTGTTTTTCAACTTGTTTGGAGCCAGGGACAATCCAACAGGTGACATGATCTGCTTTTTGTTTGCCTTTTACATATTCAGCTGCAATTCTTAAATCTTCGATGCGGCTGTTTGTACAACTTCCAATGAATACATAATCCACCTGTTTACCCAGTAAACTTTCGCCAGGTTCCAATCCCATGTAGTTCAGGGATTTCTTAAGTTCCTGATCCTGTTCATCAGTGGGTACCGCTTGGAAAATATTGATACCCATACCTGGATTCGTTCCATAGGTAATCATAGGTTCTATATCACTTGCGTCTATATGGATCTCTTTATCAAATGGAGCATTATCATCGGATTTAAGCGTTTTCCAGTATTCCACACTTTTATCAAAATCTTCTCCTTTAGGTCCGTATGGTGTTGCCGCTATATAATCAAATGTAGTCTGATCTGGTGCTACCAGTCCTCCTCTTGCACCCATCTCGATACTCATATTACAAACAGTCATGCGCTCTTCCATGCTCATAGCTTCAAAGGTAGAACCAGCATACTCTACGAAGTGTCCCGTTGCTCCACCTGTTCCAAGTTTGGCAATAATATGGAGGATAACATCTTTGGATAGTACACCTGCTTTAAGCGTTCCATTTACATTTATGCGCATAGTTTTAGGCTTGCTAAGCATAAGGCACTGACTAGCCAGAACCTGCTCTACCTGGGAGGTTCCAATTCCAAAAGCAATACAACCAAATGCTCCATGTGTTGAGGTGTGTGAGTCTCCACATACTATGGTCATTCCAGGAAGTGTGAAACCCATTTCCGGGCCAATAACATGGACAATCCCTTGATATTCGGAACCGAGTGGGTAGTACTTGATACCATGTTTGGCACAATTCTCTGTCAACATACTCACCTGATTAGCCGATAGAGGATCTTTGATAGGTTGATCCTGATTTAATGTTGGAACATTATGATCTGCTGTTGCAATGATTTGCTCAGGTCGAAATACTTTTAAGCCCTTTTCCTCAAGTCCCTGGAAGGCTTGTGGTGAAGTAACTTCATGTATGTAATGTCTGTCAATGTAAAAAACAGAAGGGCCATTGTCAAAGGTTTTGACCACATGGCTATCCCAAAGTTTATCAAATAATGTTTTGCTCATTTTTCTTTATCCTTGTTAGTAATAGCATTTTTCAAATGCTTATTTAACCATTTCTTTATTCAGGCTTTCAATAGTACTTTCCTTAACCAAAACCAGAAGGTCTTTATCTTCTACTTTTTTGATGCGGTCAGCCATGATCAAAAAATCATTATAAAGAATAGAGATGTCCTTATGATCCAATTCAATTCCTAGTTTTTGGAGTCTGTATCGTAGTGCTGCTCTTCCGCTTCGCGCAGTAAGTACAATAGAAGACGCGTCACAACCCACCTCCAATGGATCCATGATTTCATAGGTAATTCTGTTTTTGATCACACCATCCTGGTGTATGCCGGATGAGTGTGCAAAAGCATTTGCTCCCACGATTGCCTTGTTTGGTTGTACATTCATGTGCATCAGATCAGATACGAGGTGACTCATACCTGTTAACTTGGTCGTATCGATATTCGTCTCTAATCCCAACTTATGTTGCTTCATGATCATAACTACCTCTTCTAATGAGGTGTTACCTGCACGCTCTCCAATACCATTTATCGTACATTCTATTTGTCTTGCTCCATGTTGAACGCCGGATATTGCATTGGCAGTTGCTAAGCCAAGATCATTGTGACAATGCGTTGAAAGTGTTGCTTTATCAATGTTTGGAACATTATTAACCAGGTACTCTATTTTTGCACCATAGATTTCTGGAAGGCAATATCCTGTAGTATCTGGAATGTTAAGTACTGTGGCTCCAGCTTTGACAACTGCTTCACAGACCCTTGCCAGGTATTCATTGTCTGTTCTACCTGCATCTTCTGCGTAGAACTCTACATCATTTACAAAGCTCTTTGCATATTTAACGGCTTCTACAGCACGTTCAATTATGGCATCCGGATTGGAGTTGAGTTTAAGGTAGATGTGTTCTTCAGAGGTTCCTATACCCGTATGGATTCTTGGATTTTCTGCATATTTTAGTGCCTCCGCAGCACGTTCTATATCTTTTTGTATTGCACGGGAAAGCGCACAAATTGTAGGTCTTTTTACAGCTTTAGTGATTGCTACTACCGATTGGAAATCTCCCGGGGAGGAAATAGGAAATCCTGCCTCGATAATATCAACACCCAGCTTGTCCAAGCCTTTTGCGATGGTGACTTTGTCTTCAGTGTTCAACTGGCAGCCAGGAACCTGTTCACCATCCCTGAGGGTGGTATCGAAAATTTTAACTTGGTTATCCATTATATTATTGTTGTATCGTTTATACCAAACTAATTCACAACACTTGCGAATTAAAACCTTTATTTTTTTTGATTACGATGTTAAAAAGACTTATTTTTCATTGTATTGCCAGCCAAATCCAAGTATTACCTAAGTTTTTTAAGACTATTTGTGTAAATAAATTACAATGTCCAAGCGGAATTTTGATGCCCTTACTTTGTTAATAAATTCTTTGTCAAAGGCAGAAAAACGAAATTTTAAGTTGTTTGCGTCAAGGACAAAGAGTTCCGAGAACAGTAAGTTCCTTCTGTTGTTCAATTTTTTGGATAAGCATGAAGCCTTTGATGAGGAAAAGTTTTTGACAAGGCATGCAGAGATTAAGAAGATTCAACTTTCTAATCTTAAGGCGCACCTATATAAGTTAGTACTGCAAAGTCTAAGGCCTTTACATGTATCTGATATAGACTTGCATATCAGGGAACAACTTGATTTTGCGACTATACTTTTCAATAAATGTCTGTATGCCCAAAGTAAAAAGTTGTTGGATAAGGCAAAATCAATGTCTATTCGGTATGAGCGTAACACCTTGCTCTTTGAAGTGATGGAGTTGGAAAAACTTTTGCTTACCAAGTTGATTAAAACGAATATTGAAGAACCTGTTTTTGAATTGATTTCACAGTCCAATGAAGTACTTGATAAAATCAATAACATCAATACTTTTAAGGATCTTTCTTTAAAATTATATAGCTTCTATTTGAAAATAGGTTTCATTCGAAATGATAAAGACTTTGAGGTAGTTTCTTCATTTATGCATTCCACGCTTCCTAAATTCAAGGAGTCGAAGCTCTGTTTTGAGGAAAAGATTCATTTGTATAATGCTTTGTCAGGATATCATTTTTTTATACAAGATCTTCAGCGAGGATATTCCTATGCCCAAAAATGGGTGAATTTGTATCTGGATGAGCCCGATCGACAAATTTCCAACACGGAAAACTATCTCAAGGCTATCAATAATTTATTGGTTGCTCAATCTAAATTATCGCTGTTTTCTGGTTTCAAACGAACACTTGCATTATTCCAACAGGTTGTTGCTAATAAGAAGATTAACAAGACTAAAAATATAGACCTACTCATCTTTAAATATCAATCCACCTCATTAATCAACAAGTTCTTTATTCTTGGTGATTTTAAAGGGGGAGTAGATATTATTCCGGATATAGCCAGAGAGCTGGATGATAAGCGCGTGTTTTTAGATACACATTATGTACTAATTTTTTATTATAAGTTTGCCTGCATGTACTTTGGCAATGATCAGTATGAACACGCTGTGTTTTGGTTGAATGAAATTTTGAATTCCAAAGATGTTGATCTGCGTTCAGATGTTTTGGTATTTTCCAGAATTCTTAACATCATTAGTCATTATGAGATGGATAACTCGGATCTGATGGAGTACAATGTTCGTTCAACGTATCGGTTCTTATTGAAAAAAGGAGATTTTCACCTTTATCAAAAGGCGATTATTAAGTTTTTACGAAAGATGCCGCGGATGAAAGATGCTGAGCTAAAGGGGGCTTTCTTAGATTTAAAATCAGAGCTCATTCCACTAACAAACAACATTTACGAAAAGCGGTCTTTCATATACTTTGATATCATTTCCTGGCTTGAAAGTAAGATCGAAGGTCGGACTGTACAAGAGGTAATCCGGGAAAAAGCATCGGGCTTACTAGACCAGGAAATAGAATTAGATATGTAAATGTTTATTTCGGATGATAAATGGATTTTGCCTGTTTGTAGACCTGCTGTTTGTCCAGTGTCATCGGTTTTAGTTTTTGTTGTGTGAAGAGCTCCATTTGATCCGTATGATGCGGGCTATCTGCATGATTGGATGCACCATATGCGTTTATACTCTCAATGATGGGACCATTTTCTGTCCATTGCACCATTTGAATATACGAATCACCTGCTATGGGCCTGATTGTGCCGTCTTCCTGTATGCTACTGTAAACCGCAGCCATCACATCAGGTCCACCTGCAAACGGAAGATAGGTGTCAGCTCTGGAGTGAATTTGAAGTTCAGCTAAAGGCACTTCCTTTGTCATGAAGTTTGTAATCAGATGATTTTCTGCAAAGTTAATTGCAGCGATTAATTTTGATTCCGTTAGTTTTTCTCCTGCTCTTAGGTCTTCATTATCTATTCCACTTTTAAAAAGATGATTGATGACTAGCACAACAATGGAAGCTTCCGTACTGGATTCGGAGAATTCCCTGTCCCACATGTTTAAAGCCGTTATTGATGCTGCGTGTTGAGGATGTTTTTCTGGATCTAAGTTGAAAAGGACTTCCAGTTTAGGCGCGGAGTCCATGGGTTTTTCGAAATATCGGTCTGCTCGAATTGCTTTGAACTGTTGATAACTGATTTTATCCTTTTCATTGATAAGGGTATAGAAACGTTCTCCTCTATTGGTTAGGATTTCAGCTGCTTGATAGCCCATTGTGTTTGGGATTTGAGATTCTTTTGGGTTAGAAGCCGTATCCGCTGAAAGGAAAGGGCTATGATTGCAATTATAGACATAACCTTCTTTTGGGTTGAGTACTTGCGGTAAACTATCCAGCGGATAGAAGCTATCCCATAGGACATCACTATGTGTGCCCATTACGATTTTTTTCCAATCCAAACCTTGCTTTCTCTTTGGGAGTAGACCATTTGATATGTAGAATATATTATCGTCTTTATCTGCATATATTATGTTGGTACAGGTGATGCCCTGCATTTCCAATGCCTGACGAAATTCACTGTAATTGGTGGCTTTATTCATTTGATACCATTGCTCTGCCGTTTTGATGGTTTGATTGGCAGTGATTCTCAGGGCAAACACACCTTCGTCGGTAATGAAAGTTGTTCCGAAAACAGACTTGTAGAATTTTTGTTTTAATCCAAAAGGAAGAAAACCAAATAGTTTAATTCGTGCCTTAGTATGATAAGGTTCCAATTCCAGCCATTCGTTGTTGAACTTGTAGACGTGTTTTTTGTCTGGATGCATTTCAAGTTTATAGACATCTGCAAAATCTGCATGGTTTACAGTGTGTGCCCAACTTAGGTGTTCGTTGGTTCCATGGAATATGGATACACCACCAACAAAATTTGACCCAATAATATTCCAACCTTCTTCACTGCAAAGATGTGCTTCATACCATGAGTTCAAACCTTCAAGTGGTTGATGTGAATTGATGGCCATATAGGTATTCCCATCTATACTTTTAGTTGAGTTTATGGCAAATGCATTTGATCCTCTGGTTTCATTGATACCCATGGAAAGGGCATCTTCTCCTAATATTTTGAATATAGGTTTGTCTGCGTGAGATAAAAGTGCCATTCCTAATACATAAGCTTTTAGTACATCCTTAGGATGTGCTGGGAATAAATCTTTGTGTAATACTTCTTCAGGGTGCAGGCTAGCATACCGATTGATTCCTTTTACGTAAGATTCCAGCACGCTTTTGAATTTGGGGCTTAAGGCGGTTTCATAATCTTTCTCGACAATTGTACTAGGGTCAAGAATATGTACAGCTACATCAAAAATAGCACCATTCTTTCCGCTAACCATTCCAGCTAATCCTTTGATTGGAAGTAATTGTTCTTGTATGGTCTTAAAGTCATCCTCCGCAGTTGCCCAGGCTAATCCATAAGCTACCTCTTCATCAGTAGGAGCAAATATGTGAGGAACTCCAAATGAATCTCTGACAATATCAATGTTTGAAGGTTGTATTTGTCCTTGAGCATATATCGGGACTAGTATGAGTAGGATTAATGTGGAGGGTTTTAACATTTTTTGTGGTTTAAGTTGCTGTAAATAAATTGATTGTAAAAAGAATGAATCGACGCAATTATCTTGTTAAACATGCTGAAAATCGAAAAACCATCTATCAAAAGCTATTTGATTACTACATTTGACTTAATAAGTTAACAACAAGATAAAAATCAAGTTTATCCTACTAAAAACTAAGTAATATCCAATTCCCTTTCATTTGGGAATATCTATCCGACAATTGCAAAAAAATAGCCAGAGTTTACTCTGGCTTTTGCTTTTTATTGCTTTATGATTTTTAAGCTAGCTTTCCGTCCTCTATCATCCCATAATTGGACAATATAAGTGCCCGGTGGAATATCTACAGCGAAGGATACCATTTCGGTGTTTTGGAATATTCGCTCCATGTATATTTTTCCTTCTAGATTGACCAGGCTAATGTTAAGTGTTTTAATCAGCTCATTCATATTTATATTCACAAATCCATCATTAGGATTTGGGTATATTTCTATGCGCTCTTTAAAATCACTTTCTAGGGTACCTACAGTTAGTACAGTGTAACAATCGGAAAAGAAAGAACAAGAACCTTTATTGATTAAAACCTGATAGCTGCCATTACTTTCAGCTGTAAACATCTGTTCAGTAGCCCCTTGAATAAGCGTACCAGTATTACAATCAAACCATTGATAAGTATCAGCATCTTCCTCCGAAACAATTAATATTTCATTGGATTGCTGAACATTCAAATCTACCTTGGTAATTGTAAGGTCATACTCTACGATACTATCACAAAAGCTGTATGAAGGATGTATCTCCTGATAAACCCCAGATTCAAACCAGGTGTTTTGCCCACTCTCACTTACGTAATATTCACAACTTTCTGCAGATATATATGTCGTGGAAGCCTTACACACCGATTTTAAACTTGGTCTTATCATAAATGGTTTTTCGAAATTGAATGCCTGAGCATCTGTCCAGTCTAGGTTGTCGTGTCTGAACCATGTGCTTCCAGGATTATAAATTGTTGCGCTCATACCGAGATTCAGGTTCTTTTCGTACTCAACAACAGTAATAAGATAAGTACCTTCTTCCAGTAGCGGTGTATTTGGGAAATGAATCTTTACCCATTCATTTTTCGAAGCTGTGATCCATGTGGTATCAGATTCCAAGATCAAGCTTTGAGGTCCCTCTTCATTAAACTCATATACATTGATGCTGACAGGTTCGCCCGTCATGACTCCTGTAATGTTTTCCAAATAGATAGATACCTCATCTAACTGCGTCTTTTGTTGGGTTTTAAAGACTTGTCCAATTTCTCCGTAGATTCCATTTCCAATACCAATGGTGGCAACTGATATGCCGTCATCCTTTGCTGTCTGAGTACCAATCTCAATATTCTTAACAACTACATTGTCAGTAATATTAAGATCTTCTTCCTCTGCTTTTATTGAAAAGGAATATTGATATGCTCCCTCTGTTCCTATAAAAACAGGACCTTCTGAAGTTATAACTATACTAGTATCTGCTGGTATGGTCATTGGCGTGGAATACAGTGTAAGGGCAGGAGTTTGAATATTGGGCAGCATGTAATAATTGTATTCAATATAAACATGCTGAACTTCAGTTGTTCCTGCATTAGTAAGCACACATGTTGCTGTTTTACCGTTTATTTGAGCCCTTGAAACAGCAGTTAAATCTGCTTCAAATCCAAGTGCAATACTTAGATCTATTGGCTCTTGGCTAATCAGTTCTTTAGGAAGTATAAAACTGATAAACCCTAGGATGTAGACAAATCTCATAATAATGTTTATCGTGATTGGAATATTATAATCGTGTATACATAATTTAAAATTTTCTATATGATAAATACTTATGCTATATGACAAATTGAACGATTAGGAATAATAAATTATAAATAAACATATGTATTTGATTTCTATTTTTGTTTATTGTTCTTGGTACTGAATTTTTGTTGTAATTTGTAAGAATCATAAAAGAAAACCTAGTGGCTACTACATTCGACCTAAGTGTACATCTTAACGATTTTACCAAAATCACCAGAGCAAGGAAAGCTTTGCTATTGCTCATTGCAAATAATCTGAATGCTGATATTTTGTATACTGAACCTATAAAGCTACTTTTCATTTGTACGCATAATTCGAGACGATCCCAACTAGCGGAGGTACTGACGGATCTTTTGGCCAGGTATTACGATCTTCCGGTGGAAGCATATTCAGGAGGTACAGAGGCTACTGCATTTTATCACAAAATGGTTGAAGCATTGGAAGGTTTTGGAATGGAGTTTGTTGCTAATGGAGAAGCAGATAATCCAGTTTACCATATTAGTGATTATCCAACCAAGAAGTATTTTTCCAAAGTGTATGATGCAGCGGAAAATCCTACCAAGAATTTTTTTGCATTCATGGTTTGCGACCATGCGGATGAGGCTTGTCCTGTTGTCAATGGGGCGAAATATAGGTTCCCATTAAAATATAAGGACCCTAAAGCTTTTGATGATTCTACAGAAGTGGATGAAGTTTACAAAAACAAAGTGATCGAGATAGGAACAGAGCTTAATTTTATCTTCCACATGCTTCACAAGTACAGGCTCAATGCATAGTTTAATACTTTGCTAACAAAATTGATTTGGGTTCTTAAAATTTCCATTAGCTTTGTCGCAAAGCAAAATTGATTGAATATGCAGATCGTATTTTCGATGAACCGGGAAGACTACATTCAGTATTATCTATATAATGCTTCGAAGAATGTCCAATTGGACAAAAGAAGAAAGCGAACTAGGTTGTTTACTTTTCTGGTTTGTTTACCTATATCTCTTATGTACTTTTATCAAGAACTATTATTAATGGGCGGAGGCTTTTTAGTAATGGGAATCTTATGGTATACTTTATTACCTCGTTTTGATGGTCGTATGCATAAAAAGAGTTTTGAACGTTATGTCGATCAAAACCATAAAGACGATTATGAAAATCAGCTTAGTGTAGAGTTAAAGAAAAACAAGTGTATACTTAAGAGCAGCGCAGGGGAATCTGTCTTCTCTTTAGCTGAAATTCAATCAGTCGAAGAGACAGGTAATTATTTATTCATATTCATGGAAAATGGTCAAAGTCTTTCAATTCCTAAACGAGCTCTATCCCAAAAGGATGAATTCATAAAGTTGTTACTCGGTGAAAATAATCCCGATGAAAAATATAAACTGGACCTGGATTGGGTCTGGAAATAAAAATAGCCCCTCTATATGGGGCTTTTTTTATGCCTTTTTGACAAATTCCGATCGAAGCACCAGGTTTTTTACTTTAGGTGTTTTACCCTCTATTTCCCCTGAATTTCCATTCAATCGAATGCTTTTAACTTTTGTACCTCTCTTAATTACTGTGGAAGTCCCTCTTACTTTAAGGTCTTTAATTACGACTATCGTATCTCCCGCTTTCAAGACTTTTCCATTACAATCCAAAACTTCATCCATATTCTTTTTTTTGCAATGTAGTTTTTATTAATGATAAAGATTACTTGAACAAGTTAATAAAAGCAACTTCTTGAATATCATTTGCATCTTTAATATAAAAGGATTGGATGCTTGAATATAATTTTAGACAGATAAAGAAGTGTAAGGAACCTTGGGAGGAAATGGTTCAGACCGACTGTGGTCGACTTTGTGGAACTTGTAATCAAATTATTTATGATTACAGGGGACTGTCAGTTTTAGAAATTATGTTGAGGCAGGCTGATCGTGGGGGAGCATCCTGTGGAGTTTATGATGACCTTACTGGTGAACATAAAGATGTTTCAGTAAATTATGTAAGCTATCCCAAATTAGCTCTTTTTATTCTTGGAATGTTACCTGTTACTTTTGTGCAAGGACAAGACTATCTAAATGAAACTAAAGTTCCTTTTGAGCAGGTGTCAAAAATTCCGAATTTGTTCCAATTGATTGAAAATGATTCTTCAGTATTACTCCCACCAAAGGTTGTCTATGGTCAAATTCGGTCAATAGTAAGTGGAGAGCCTATAGTTGGTGCATTAATTCAACTACAAGGAACTTCCTTTTATGCTGTTTCCGATATAGAGGGTAACTATAAGCTTGAAGTGGATGGGGATAGTTTTGATGTTTCTTCAGGTGTCTTAAGATGCACTTATCTTGGATTTTTACAAGAAATAAAGGAACTAAATACCTGGAATCTATTGGATAAAACGATTGATTTTGAACTGAAAGAAAATACTGCTTTGGTATTTGGAGTCACCATTTCAAAGGATCCTAATCCTTCAAGGAAGACAGGAATTTGGGGAAGACTCAATACGTTTAAAAGGAATTTTTTAGGAAGTTGGGTTTCTTCAAATGAATAAAAAGCCCCCCAAAGGGGACTAATTAATTCAATACCTTAAGGTCGCTCAGTAATTCCCTAAGCGCTAATTTGTGTTCCTCTGAAATTGTTGAAGTTTCAGTATTGACAGCATCATTGAAAAAAGGAACACTGTATTTACCAACTATCTCTGCTCCCCAGTATTTAAACAAGGGTTCTAGCTTTTCAAGATTATTCGCTCCACCTTTTGAGCCTGGTGATGTACTCAGCAACAAGGTCTGTTTTTCTCCTAAAAACTTATTGTTGATTCTTGAACACCAATCGATAATATTTTTGAAAAATGCCGAAGGCAATCCGTTATGTTCTGGTAGTGCCAAGATTAGGGCATCGTATTCACTGATTTTACTGACTAAATCTTTTAATACCTCTGGAGCACCATTGGTTTGCTCAATATCTATGCTGTAGATAGGAGCCTGCAAGTTTCTGATGTCTAAAATATCAATATCCAGGTCAGGATTATCGGCTTTAACGATTTCTAATAAGGTGTGGTTAATTGAGGTTGTGCTGTTACTTCCAGCAAATGCTAATATCTTCATATGTTTAATTATTTGTAATTACAAATATATAACATTATGATTAACCTCTTAGTTTATCCAGGATATTATTTACAATTTTAGCTTCCTCTTCAGTAATAGTATGATAGGACTCAGAATAGTCATGTATTTTGTGGATTTCATCCAAGGTGTCCAGACCTTTTTGGGTGATATAGGAAAAGATTTGAGTCTTACATGCTGCATTAATTTCTCGTTCTATAAGACCAAGCTTAACTAATTTTTCCAACTGTCTTGTGAGATCCCCTCTTTTGTTTACGAGTACTTCTTTGATTTCCATTGTCAAAGCAGGCTCTGGATGTCTACCTCTTAGTATTCTAAGGATATTGTAGTGCTGATCATTGATGTTGAATTTTTTCAAAACATCCAATAACATACCATTGAACCATAGACCTGTATAAATGGTATTGACGACTAGTTTGGAACGCTCGTCTTTAAATGGTTTTCTCTGTTTTAATTCTTCTTCTAATCTCACTGCCTGCAAGTTGTTTTGTCTAAAATTCTATACAATTTCTATACTGAATTAGTTTACAGCATTTCAAAGATGGTTCATATGAAAACTAAATTTAATAAAACTTGTATAGCATAGTAAATCAAAAGAAGATGGGTAAAGTACTTTTTTGGCACAGAAGAGACCTTAGAATTGAAGATAATGTTGGCTTGTTTCATGCACTAAGTAGTGGTAATGAGGTTGTTCCGGTTTTTGTTTTTGACAATCAAATACTGGATAAGCTTCCTAAAGCAGATAAGCGAGTCAATCTTATTTACAATTATTTGACGGATATCAGGTCTTTTTATACTGCCAAAGGAGGAGATCTTTTAATTCGAAAGGGAGACCCTTGTGAACTCATACCTGCTATAGCAAAGGAATTAGGCTGTAGTGCTGTTTATACCAACGAGGATTATGAGCCTTACGCAAAGGAACGCGACACTAAGGTAAAATCAACACTCGAATCCAATGGTGTTGGTTTTAATCTCTACAAGGATCAAGTCATCTTCTCACCTGGTGAAGTGCTAAAGCCGGATGGTTTGCCGTATACTGTTTTCACACCATTCAAGAAAAGATGGCTTGCAAGACTCACTGAGTTGGATTATAGGGCTTATGCCTCAGATGATAAGCTTCAATCCTTGGCATCTATAAGTTTTGATTTCCCAAGCAAAGCGGAACTTGATATAGAGGAATCAGAGGTGTTACTGCCAGAATTAGCATTGGGTAACATTCACAACTACGATGAAAACCGTAATTTTCCTGCAGATAATAAATGTAGTTTCAGCTCAGTATACTTACGATTTGGTATGGTAAGTCCTCGCTATATGCTTAGAGCATCTATAGATATCAATGAGACTTATGTATCTGAACTTGTTTGGCGGGAATTTTTCATGACTATTCTACACTATTTTCCAAATGTTGTTCACTCTAATTTTAGAGCAAAATACGATGGGATTGAGTGGAGAAATAATAAAGAAGAGTTCGAAAAGTGGTGTACTGGTCAGACGGGGTATCCAATCGTGGACGCAGGCATGCGAGAACTCAATGCAACAGGCCTTATGCATAACAGAGTCCGTATGATCGTAGCTAGTTTTTTATGTAAACACTTATTGATTGATTGGAAGTGGGGAGAGGCTTACTTCGCCGAGAAATTATTAGACTTTGAGTTGTCCAGTAATAATGGAAATTGGCAGTGGGCTGCTGGAACAGGATGCGATGCTGCTCCATACTTCAGAGTATTCAATCCGTATACCCAGACCAAAAAGTTCGATAAGGATTTAACCTATGTAAAAAAATGGGTAAAGGACCTGAATGAGTTTTCTTATCCTCAGCCGATAGTTGACCATGCTGAAGCCCGTTTGAGAGCCTTAGAAGTGTACAGAAAAGGGCTTAGCTTATATTCTCTTTAACTTATAAACAAGACTGCATAAGCTTGTCGTTTAACCGGATTTTTACAATTCTCTTGTAAAACCAATGTCATATTAGGTTTTTTATTAGATAGTAATTAGCTATCTTAAGTTTACTTTAGGTTATCCATAGGATGTACTAAAATAATTTAGCATCAAGGAATTATATTTTATCAAGCTAGATTTTATTGATAAAAATTAGACATTTTCTTTCTATATGGGAAAAACTTGTTGGTCAGATTATTTTTTATATCACGCACTTTTGTAATATTGCAACATCTTCGTGATAAACTAAACTAACCAAACTTTATAACTTAATAAACTTCATATGAAGAATATTTTTACTTTCCTATTTGTTTGTGCAGTTTCTTTAACTGCTTTCTCCCAGTGGTCTGAGGATTTCGAAGGAGATATCTCAGGAACTTGGATGCTTGATGCTGCTTGGGTACAAGGTACTTCTGCAGAAATAGCAAGTGCTTATTATGAGCCACCAGCAACTTCTAAATTTATTTCTGTAAACGATGATGGTGCGGGTGCAGGTGTTGATCTTAGTGGATTAGCAATTTCTCCTCTTGTTGAGGTACCTGCGGATATGAACGCAGTAACTTTCAAATATTACTTTATCAATGGTGATTGGCAGAATGATGATGAAACTGCTAAAGTTTATATCTCTACAGATGGAGGTGCAAACTTTACTGAAATTGCAAATCTTGAGCAGTCTCAGTCTGGTGGTAGTGTTAATTGGGCTGATGGTTTTGCAAGTGTTGCAGACTACGCAGGTCAGGAAGTTCACATCGCATTCGGTTATGATGATGGTCAGGGATGGAACTATGGATTCTCTGTTGATGATGTAACATTCGATAATGTTGCTGCTAACATCGTATCTATTGCTTCTGCATCTTCTTCTTGTCTAGAGTCTACTTTCTCTGGTAATACAGTTGATGGACTTATTAATATTACAAACACAGGTGTTGCTGCTCTTAATGAGATTGAGCTTACTGTTTCAGTAAATGGTGATACTGAAGTTGTAACAGTTTCAGGTCTTGATGTAGCTCCATTATCAGGTTCAACTCGCATTGATCTTGAAGATATCATTACAGCAAGTTCTACAACTTCTAATGTTTCTGTTGAAATCACAGGTGTAAACGGTGGAACTGAGAATGGTTCTAGCGAAACATCTGCTTCTTTCTCAGTAACAGGTTATGACCTAGCTGAAAACAGAGGTGTATTTGTAGAGGAAGCAACTGGTACTTGGTGTACTTGGTGTCCAAGAGGTGGTGCATTTATGGATCTTCTTAAGGAGTGTTTCCAGGATCACTTTATTGGTGTAGCAGTACACAATAATGACCCAATGGCAGATAACGCATATGATTCAGGTCTTGGAGGTCTTATCTCTGGTTACCCATCTGCAGTATTTGAAAGAGTTGATATCGTAGATCCTTCTGCTTTGATCGCTCCAGTTCTTGCAAGAGCTCAGGAGCCTGCTCCAGCTGTTCTTAGAGGAGGTGTTCAGGCAGGTACAACCGATTTCACACTATCTGTTGAGATTCAGGCAAATGTTGATATGGATGGTACATACAGAGTTCTTGGAGTTATTACAGAGGATGGTGTTACTGGTACATCTTCAGGTTATGCTCAAGTAAATGCATATTCTGGTTCAGGTGCTCCATACCCATTGGATTGGTACTCTAACCAACCTTCTCCAGTTCCAGCAAGTGAAATGGTTTATAATGAGGTAGGTCGTGCTTTGATCGGTGGTTTCGCTGGTGAATCTACTACTATTTCTATCTCTGCGGGTGAAGTGTTTACTCACCACTTTGCAGGTATTTCTCTTCCGAACACTATTCAAAACCTTGATAACGTATATGTCAACTTCGTACTTATGGATGGTGCAGGTAATGTAATCAACGCTTGGAAGCAGAGCTACCAAGAAACTCTTGATTATGTTCTTTCTGCTGAGGAAACAGTTATCAATGTAGAGTCTGTAAAAGTTACTCCTAACCCAACTTCTGCTGACGCAGTACTTACTATGACTCTTGAGCAGTCTTCAGATGTATCTGTTGAGGTTCTTGATGTAACTGGTAAGCTAGTATCAAACACAGTAATGACTAATCAAAACGGTGTTGTAACTGTACCAGTTTCAACTAACGGTTTTGTAAACGGAATGTATTTCGTAAACGTGAAGGCAGGTAACACTGTTGTAACTAAGCGTTTAGTTGTAAATAAATAATTGATTTTTTCAATTGAAAAGGCCTGCCAGTTCTGGCGGGCCTTTTTTATTTGTAGTGTATGGAAAAAGTATTGAATTTTCTTAGAACTTCAGCTATAGAGTTCGCACTGTTCAAGCATGATCCTGTGTTTACTGTGGAAGAGGCCAAGGCTACCCGAGGAGCGATAGAGGGATTGCATTGCAAAAATCTATTCCTCCGAAATCAAAAAGGTAATAGGCATTTCTTGGTTATATTTCCAGCGGATAAACCAGTGGATATGAAAACGCTTGCTCCGAAGCTCGGTATTAATAGAATTAGTTTTGCTTCCGCAGAACGTCTTAAAAAGTATTTAGATCTGAACCCTGGATCTGTTTCTGTTTTTGGTTTACTTAATGATGTGGATAAAAAGGTTGAATTGTTTCTTGATTCATCCGTTTTACAGGCAGAAACTGTAACCTTTCATCCCAATGATAATGCAGCTACCGTTGCATTGGCCCAAGATCAATTTAAAAAAGTGTTAGTATCTTTGAATCGTGATTATATAGAATTACCTTAAATATAAAATGATTCAACTATGAAAGGATTCGTAATTACTTTGTTTTTGACCAATTTAATGATTGGTTGTTTTGGTAATGGTACAGAGCCATGTGAGATAGGAGAAGCAAATCCTGACTGTATTTGCTATGAAATCTATGATCCGGTTTGTGGGTGTGATAAAGTTACGTACACTAATGATTGCCGTGCTGCATGTGCAGGCGTGGAGATCGTCCATAAAGGTCCATGTGAATAGACTTGTATAAGTAAATGGTAAAAAAATGGGGTAAATCAAGGACTTTAATTTTGAAGCCTTTATATTTGCAGGGTGTTAGGGTCTGGTTTCAATCCCATGCACAAAGGCTAAAAGTAAAAGAGATATGAATAAGAAGATAAATCTTCAGATAGGTTTTTTAACACTAATTATTTTGGTTGCAGCTTTCTCAAGAATGATGCCGCATCCCTATAACTTTTCACCGCTAGCGGCGATTGGTCTATTCGGAGCAGCTCATTTTGAAAAGAAATGGCTGGCAGTTTTGATTC
Source organism: Sphingobacteriales bacterium (assembly GCA_900299495.1). Classification (GTDB taxonomy): domain Bacteria; phylum Bacteroidota; class Bacteroidia; order Chitinophagales; family Saprospiraceae; genus AM-2324. The sequence goes on along the minus strand of OMKD01000382.1, from coordinate 875 downwards.
CTCTAATGGCTACTTGGTTAAGTGATGTGTTTATAAACAATATGATTTATGCTCAATATTTTGATGGCTTTACACTTTTTTATAGTGGTTTTGCTTGGCAATATTCAGCATACATCCTTATTGCAATATTCGGAGTTGCTATTTATTCCAAGAAAGTAAATATCCTCAATATACTCGGTGGTGCATTGGGAGCTAGTCTGATTTTCTTCTTACTATCCAATTTTGGAGTATTCATTTCAAACCCTATTTACACAAAAGATCTTATTGGATTGGTTGCGTGTTATACTGCAGCTCTTCCATTTGCTCAGGGAACACTTATGGGTAACCTAGTTTATAGTAGTGTTTTGTTTGGAGCATATTATGTGCTGCAACAGAATGTGTCATTCTTTAAGCTGCGACACTTAAATTATAGTAAATAAATATTGTTTAAGCGCTAAAAAAGGAGTGAACATTAAAAGGGTTCACTCCTTTTTTTATTTTTGTTTTATGAATATTAGATATGTCTTTGTGATTGTTTGCCTGTTCTACACGAATATTTGTGTAGCACAATTTCCAGGACCTGCGGGTACACCGGGGAGTACAGCAATACATAGAGATAGTAGTATCTTGATCAATTGGGCTAAGTCCATTGAATTAGATTTGGGACCACAAGATATCACGGATACTGAATCTCCCCTTGTAAGCACTGGTGATGGTGCATTCGCGCTTGGACCAGCAGATGGCGATGGCATTGTTAGTTTAGGTGACGGTGGTTCTGCAATTCTTAGCTTTGATCCTCCTATAGTTGATGGACCCGGTTTTGATTTTGCTGTCTTTGAAAATGCATTTATTTATGGATTCTTTGAATTAGCTTTCGTTGAAGTCAGTAGCGATGG
>OMKD01000381.1 GCA_900299495.1 Sphingobacteriales bacterium | reverse complement strand
CTGGAAATTTCAAATTTCAAAGAATCTGCAACTGCGTTCAATCAAAAAGATTTCAGAAGCTATTTTCTGGGTGTTCAATCTAAAAATGCAAAAGCTTTAGCTCTGCGTTTAAGTTTAGTCGAGTTACCTGATCAGGCAAAATTATACTTCATAAATCCAGTATCTAATGAATTTATAGGGCCTCTAAGTAATGCGAATATTCCTAAGTCAGGTCGCCTGTTTTCTGGTTTTCTGATTGGAGACAAAATTCTTATTGAAATTAAGTGTCCTTCGAATAAAATTGATGAGTGTAATATAATTGTTGATGGATTGGAATACGGGTTTGATACTGAGCTTATACTGGACGGTAAATCGATGTTGGGTTTCGGTGATGCACTTGATTGCGAAGTAAATGTAAATTGTTCGGAAAATATACTATGGCAGGAAGCGCGAAAAAGTGTTTGTAGGATCTCTGTGGTTACCGATCAGGCAACTTATTGGTGTTCAGGCACACTGATGAATAATACCAATGAGGATAAACATCCTTATATACTTACTGCAAAGCATTGTTATTTTAATGAGGATCCCCAATACGATATGTGGACCTTTGATTTTGGGTACGAAGCAGATGCTTGTCCGAATCCTTCTAGTGCACCAACTTTTAATTCAATTTTTGGATCCAGCTTAGTAGCTGAGCGAACAGATTCTGATTTTTTATTGGTTGAGCTCGATAACCCAGTGCCAGATGCATATGATGTTGTTTATTCGGGTTGGGACCGATCATCTGGACTTGCTGATACCAGTGCATTAATAGGACATCCTGTTGGAGACATCAAAAAAATATCAATTGATTATGATCAGGCTGAGATTCATCCTACCGATTTGGATTTTGGTGTTTTTATTGCTCCTGCTAATCACTTTTTTGAGTTGGAACTAGATTTGGGGATTTTCGAAGGAGGATCTTCTGGAGGACCAATGCTCAACCAGAATGCAAGGTTAGTTGGTCAATTAACAGGAGGATTCGCTAATGAATGTAACTCTGAGATCACTTATTATGGACGATTTAACAGATCTTGGAATGACGGGAATAGCGCTGCAGAACGATTAAAAGAATGGTTGGATCCTGCTGGATTGAATCCTGAAACATTAGACATGTTAATTCCAAGCGCTAGTTCAGGAGTAAGTATCAGTGGAAATATCCAATTTATGGGTAACTCCGTTTCAAACGTAGAGGCTATTTTATCTGGTGGTATTGATGAAACTGTTATATCTGATGGAAATGGCGATTATCTGTTTGAAGATCTATTAGAAGGATCTGATTATAATCTGGCATTTTCTAAAAACTCGGATGTGAGTAATGGGGTGTCTACTTTTGATATTGTTTTGATTCAAAAACATATTCTAGGAATAACTCCTTTGACGGATCCATATCTACTAATAGCGAGTGATATAAATGATAGTGGTTCTGTATCTACTCTTGATATTGTCTTTATGCAGAAGGTTATTTTAGGTTTAGACAATGCATTTCCAAATAATGAAAGTTGGAGATTTATTCCAGCCGATTTTGTGTTTGACAACCCCTTGGATCCATTTTCGAGTAATTTTCCCGAAGGTTTTGGTTATATTAACTTAAATTCTGATATGATTGATCAGGATTTAATAGCTATTAAAGTTGGTGATATAAACGGAAATGCAGATCCAAATCTTTAAAAATAAATATGTTATATAAAGCGAAGACCCTTAATTGTAATGGGCGAATCATTGATTTGAGTACGCCCAAGATAATGGGTATCCTGAATTTGACTCCAGATTCATTTTTCGATGGTGGACGATATAAAGGGGAAGCGGCCTTACAACAAGTTGCAAAAATGTTAGCAGATGGTGCTGATATGATTGATATAGGTGGCATGTCTTCAAAGCCTGGTGCTTCAATTGTCTCCCTAGAGGAAGAACAGGAGCGCGTAATACCGGCTATAAAATCAATTTTAAAGGAATTTCCAGAGGCTATTCTAAGTATAGATACTATACGTTCTGAAATAGCCAAAGAGGCCTGTGATCTGGGGGTTGGAATCATAAATGATATTTCTGCTGGATCCATTGATTCTAACATGTACGGGGTACTTCGTTCTGTAAATGTTCCTTATGTATTGATGCATATGCAAGGATTTCCTGAAAACATGCAAGACAATCCTAATTATTCAAATGTGACTAAGGAGATTATTGATTTCATGATTGAAGAGCTGGGGAAGATTCGGAAGCATTCTCCTACCGATATTATCATCGATCCGGGCTTTGGTTTTGGTAAATCAGTAGCACATAACTATGAATTATTAAAAAATCTGAACTTATTCAACATTCTAGAATGTCCAATAATGGTAGGGCTTTCAAGGAAGTCAATGATCAATAAAGTAATTGATAGCACCCCAGATAAAGCTTTAAATGGATCAACTGCTTTGCATATGCTTGCACTACAAAATGGTGCGGATATTCTGAGAGTTCACGATGTAAAGGAAGCGGTCGAAGTCAAGAAACTTCATGCTATCTATTCTGAAGCCATTAAACATTAGATAATTCATCCTAAAATATGGAAGCCCCTAAGTCACTAACAGAAAATATAATCAAGAGAGAGGCTATGTCTTTCCTGAAGGGTTACTATAAATTTAAACCCAGAGGTGAAGGAGGAACCATCGTCAAATATGATATGCGTGCCGAGGGGGGATTGATTGCTGATGGGTATTTGGAATTCCTCGATGTGGATGGAAGTACTTTTTCTGCTACGCTAGAAGCTACCTCAGCTTCAAAAAGAGATGAGGTAGTTTATCAAGTGCAAAAGAAATTATTATTCTGGGATACTTTAAGTTTTTCTATCCTTACTACGGTAATCTCTGTCTTGCTTATTCAACGAAGTAATTGGTTAGACTATGCTGAGTTAAAGCTAGGGCTAGGACTTTTGTTAAGTTGGGGTTTCTTAGTGTTGTATTTTCTACTTGGCTATTTGAGTTTTCAGCTATTTGATAGATACCGATATATTTATGCCATAGAGCAATTTGCTCAGTATAATGTGTCTGAGAAGTGGATTTGTATAGGAGAGGATGTTTTTCCAAGCGGCTCAGATAAGTATTTCAAGCAACTCAAAAAACGATGTATTGCGAATGGTGTGGGGCTGTTATGGATAAGTTCAAATTTGAAAATCACTCAAGTAGTGTCTGCTGCTAAAAGTGACCTCGGAGGTGCCAAGTCTAGGACTCTTTTCAAGGATCTTGATGTTTGGGTAAATTTAATGAGTAATAAAGTTGGGATAAAGTCAGATTTATCTATGCAGCGATTTGCTCCAAAATTTTATATACAGTATACCGTCATTGGATTTTGTGTCAGTTTTCTCAGCATACTGATGTATGATAAATATGATAAATTCAGGCACATTAGTTCTGATGCTGAAGAAATTGTCGATGAAGCTTACGAAATAAATAGTAATCAGATTCCAGAGCCTGAAGCATACCAAATTATTGAATCTGCATTAAATCAATATAGTAAGCAAATAAATTACAGCGCTCCTCAAGACGATACTTTAAAAAATGCCTATCGGGATTGGGCGCAAGCTCAACTAGAAATACAAATGGATTCCTTAGAAATTCAGAAAACATTTAAAGATAATTCTGTAAAAGGACTTGATAGTTGTAGGAAATGGAAAGGTATTGGTAAGGGTTACTATTTGATTATTAAAGGAGTATATGATAACGAAAGGCAGGCACTGGATCAGCAATTATTTGTTAGCAGATCCTATGATGGAGTAGGAGTGCTGCCTGCTTATTGTCTTAATTCAAAGGACTCTTATTATTACGTTTACGTTGGACAACCGACCAAAGATCCAAAATCAGCAGAACAGCTATTAAATAGAATGAATCATGATGAGAATCATGTTTTAAAGCCCAAAGACAAAAGGTTTTCAATGATCTCTTTGTGATTGGATGAAGTTAAATATTAAGAAACATTTAAAATTGTTTCATGACTTGCAATATGGGAAGGATTATTTGGTTTTAGTTGTTAAATTAGTAATATTTCTAATCTGTACTTTTTACAAATTAAATAGGAGTATCTTTACATTGCAAAACTTACGATAGTACATATCTTTTGATGGGTAATAAGGAGAAAAAGGAAAGAGACTTAAAAGCAAAACTATTGGTTTTGTTGAAACGGCTGTTCTTGGGCGGTCTTGCTCTTTTCGTTCTTGTTTTTCTTTTGTTGAAATTACCTCCCTTTCAAAATTATCTGGCTTCGCATTTAACAACAATTCTGTCTAAAAATTTAAATGTGCCTGTTGAAGTAGAGAAAGTACATGTTCAACTTCCGGGAGCTATTATAATTGATGATTTTTATCTTGAAGACTTAGAAGCAGACACCCTTGTTTTTGCTGAGAAAGTCCAGTTGGATATTGAAACTGGATTTTTGGGCTTATTAAGAAAAGAAATAATCATTAAGCGTGTTGATTTTAAAGGGATTGATTTAAACCTTAAACGAGGTAGTCGTCAATTAAAAAATAATCTGCAGCAATTATTAGATACTAGAGACCTAAAAGAAGATATTAAAGATTCTGTAGAGGTAAGAAGCACTAAACCATTGGCTTTAGATATTCGAGAACTTAATTTCCAGGATTTTCATATAAATAATTCAAATGTTCCCAATGGGAATAATACTTCTATTCAATTAGCGAATGCAAGTATTAATGTAAAACAAATCGATCTTGCCAACCAGATCTTCAGTATCAAGAATATGGTTCTTGATGGTATGTTTGTAGATGTGTTTTTATATGACTGGGAGGTTGATTCTACAAAAGTGTTGGAGGAAAATATAGTTGCTACAGCTGATGAAATTCCAGATTTCTTTTTCGAAGATGAAGAAAGTGCTGTAAGTTTCGAATTACCTGATAGCATTGCTTCAGAAGGTGCTGTTATTTATCTGAACCAGTTTACAGGTAAGAATAATACTTTTAAACTTAAGAATACGCGTTCATTTGTAAACCCAGTTCGGAGAGCAGGTTCTGTTGACTATTCTAATATGTTTGTTGAGGATATTGATTTTAATTTCAATACCGTAAAGTTTGTTGATGGCATATTTACTGCGGTGGACTCGGACATGAACTTTAGAGAGCAGAGTGGTTTTGTTTGCGAAAGCCTTTATGCAAATGAGCTTGAGTTGACCTCGGATCATTTGAATCTCTTCGATATGGAATTACGCACGGATAAGTCTGTCCTGGGTGATTCTATTAGACTTACCTTTAATGAATATGCAGCGTTTTCTAATTTCCCTTATGAGGTTAGCTTAGATGTTAGAATTAATGAGGGTGACGTAGCGGTTGAAGATATAATGAAAGTGGCGGCATCCTTGAGAGACAATCGATTCTTTACATTAAATAGTCAGGAGCTTCTTAAGTTGTCGGGACAGGTCAAAGGTGTCGTGGATAACCTTCGAGGACGAGAGATAGATATTCAAATGGGAAGGGATTTAAGGATCAATGGTGATTTTTCTTTCCAGCATTTACTAAATATGGAAAATAGGTTTCTGAGTTTAAATCTGAATCAATGCCGAACGTCTGTTTATGCCATAAAGAATTTGATACCCTTCGTAAATCTGCCTGATAATTTCAATAAGCTGGGACGCTTGAATTTCAAAGG
>OMKD01000380.1 GCA_900299495.1 Sphingobacteriales bacterium | reverse complement strand
TGGTTGGCTCATCCAGGATTACAAAATCCGGTTCATCGATCAGAATCTTTGCCAATGCAACCCGTTTTTGCTGACCACCAGACAAGGTACCCATGGTACGGTCCAAATCAGTAATATTCAGCTTAAACAGAATCTCTTTGACCTTGGACTCCACATCCCAGGCTTTTTGATCATCCATAGCCACCAAAGCTTTTTCCATAGCATCGGTATCGTCAGGATTCAGCATGGCCTCTTCGTAAGCACGTACCGCCTTGATCTGAATATTTTCACTGTCAAAGACGGTTTGCATGATGCTCCAATCATCAAAAAATTCAGGTTCCTGATTCAGGTAGCCTACGCGAATATCCTTTCGCTTAAGTATCTTACAGTTCTCTCCTTCACCGGCTTCCTCACCTGCAATCACACGCAGAAGCGTGGTCTTACCAGAACCGTTCTTTGCAACAAGCGCGATCTTTTCTCCCTTGGAGATTTGTAGGTTTATATTTTGGAATAAAATCTTCTCCCCAAAGGACTTAGTCACATTTTCTAAGGTCAAATAATTCACCGGCTACATCTGTTTATCTGAATAATAGGGCTAAAATTAACATCTTAGCGCTCGAGTACCAACATAATCTTTCACTTTCGGAGCGTACAGGAATAAAAAAAGCTTTCGGCCAATGACCGAAAGCTTTTTTTGAAAATCCTGTGAAGATTAATAATCGGTAAGATTGATCATATCTTCCATGATATTCAACACCTCTGAAAGGTGTAGATCTTTTTTGATTCCTTTGATCCACTCATCATTTCTGCTGGTGCGACTTTCAGTCTCCGCGATGAATGCAGCATCCTGTTCCAGATTGCTCACCTTGGTGATTACCTCTTCGTCAAACAAGCGCTTGAAAGTTTCACCCTTAGCATCCATAGCTTCCACCATAGCTGCGTAAGCATCGATATTCAAAGGATAAGAAGTATTATCTTTTTGTGCATCCAGATAGTCTGCATACTTATTGATCTCTGTGTAAGCTGCATTTGCTGCAACTCTGGATTTACTATTGCTTACTAACAATCCGCGCATAGATGCGATATCCAATACATCCTGATCATGGCTTACAGATTTGATCTTAGACCATTCCATCGCATAATCCTGCTCCTTCTCACCCAATTGCAGTTTTTGGAATTGGTCCGGAAGTACGATATCTGATTCTACCCCTTTTAGTTGCGTAGAACCTCCATTGACACGGTAGAATTTTTGAATGGTCACTTTTACCTGACCAAAAGGCTGCATCTCCACATCGCCCGGAATACGATCCAAATCAACGAAACGCTGAACCGATCCTTTTCCAAATGTAGATTCTGATCCAACTACAATCGCACGATCATAATCCTGAAGTGCTGCAGCAATAATCTCTGAAGCAGATGCAGAATATTGATTAACCATTACGATTAAGTGGCCGTCCCACTGTACGCTCTCGTCTGTATCACGCATCACACGTGGAGAACTAAAGCGATCTTTTACTTGTACCACAGGTCCTTCTTCAAAGAAGAATCCTGACATGCGAACCACATCACGAAGAGAACCTCCTCCATTATTTCTTAAATCAAGGATAATACCCTCAACATTATTTTGCTTAAGCTTTTCAATCTCTTTTTCAACATCCGTTGCACAAGAGCGTCCGTTTGGATCTCCGAAGTCATCATAAAATCTTGGAAGGCTAATGTAACCTACCTTGTTTCCTGCTTTGGTATCCAACAGTAAAGACTTCGCGAAACCTTCCTCCAATTCAACCACATCTCTTGTAATCGCTACATCCTGTGTGCTACCATCTACCTTCTTCACAGAAAGTGTTACGATAGTCCCTTTCTTGCCACGGATCAACTGCACCACATCATCCAGTTCCATACCTTTTACATTCACAGGCTCCTCACCTTCCTGAGCAACCTGGAAAATGCGATCATCCTCACTCAGGTCACCTTGCTTCCATGCAGGACCACCCACTACGATGCTAGATACTTTGGTATACTCATCCTCCATCATTAGTCTTGCGCCGATACCTTCCAGCTTACCAGACATCTGAATGTCGAAGTTTTGCTTATCAATTGGTTCAAAGTATGAAGTATGTGGATCGAAATAATTCGTGATTGAGTTCAAATAAATAGATAAGAAGTCGATACGATCTCTTTTTTCCAGACGATCATACCATTTATCAAAAGACTCCTCTGCATCCTCTCTGTTATCTGCTTCCAGTTCCTCAGCACTTTTTGCTTTTAGCTCTTCATCTTCGGTTTCCTTCTGGTCTTCAAGATCACCATAAAGACCTACCATAACATCATACTTACAAATGTTATACCAAAGTGCTTTCTGCTCCTCTCCTGCTGCCACATAATCGCGCTTCTCACCATCCAGCTCATAATTGGAATCCTTATCCGATGCATAATCGAATGGATTTTCCAAAGCAGCCTGGTAATAGCCTCTGGTCTCTGTCCAGCGGTTTTTCAACAACTCCACACTCAGGTTGAAAAATTCAAAGTTTGATGCTTTTAAGTCATCGTCTAATCTATGCTTGTAAGGTTCTAACTGTGCGATGTCCTCTTTAGTCAACCATCTTTTACCCGAATCTAAACGATCCAGATAAAGGGTATACAGGTCTTCCGAAAAGTCATCATTGATGTCCTTTGGATGGTAATGGAATTCCTCCAACAGATACTTCAATCGTTGTAATAGAACCTGCTCCTTATCCTCCATGCTTGCGCTTGGAAAGAAGGAAACAAAAAGAATAGATCCCAAAAAAAGGGCTACGAAAACTGATTTTTTATGCATCTTCCTCTATTTTTTCAGTCTTAACTTTATATTTATGATAGCTATACTTCTAGAACGAATTTTTTCGTTCGTATAGGTATACACGTTTACTTTTTAATTTTATTTTCAATCTTATAGACAAAACTTATTTTGTCGTAGCTGACAAGCTATAAAAAAAACAAACAAAATTCACTATTATGAAAATTATTGCAAGATCAATAGCATTGTTTTTAGTCTTTTTTGCTTTTTCATTACAAGCGCAAACAAGTCCTGTAGGCTTGTGGAAAACGATTGACGATGAAACCGGTGAGGCAAAGTCATACGTGCGTATTACTGAAAAGAACGGAAAACTGTATGGTAAAGTTGAAAAACTTCTACTAAAACCTCAGGATACAAGATGTACAGCTTGTGAGGGCGATAAAAAAGACCAGCTGGTAGTTGGTATGGAAATCCTTTCAGGTCTTGAGAAAGATGGTGATGCTTGGGAAGATGGTGAGATCCTTGATCCAAATAACGGAAGTGTATACAGCTGTTATATCGAAATGGAGAACACAGACAAGCTTAAGGTAAGAGGTTATATTGGTTTCTCTCTTTTGGGAAGAACTCAATACTGGTACCGAGTGAAGTAATTTTCTTCACCTAGAAAAAAGGGTGTTGGCTTAGGTCAACACCCTTTTTTTATGCCTGCTTTTTTTGCCTTTTGGATGACATAAGCAAAAGGACAAATGTTAAAAAAATAAATTTAATCTATATTAAATCTGAATTGATAATCACCCCTTTTTATCCCCTCCCCTTACAAGTTATTCTTTAACTCTCTCACAGCTCAATACTTAGAAAAAATACCCACAGGACTGCCCCGGGAGACCTGTATTAATCAATCTTTTTAATTTTCTAAAACTACTCCAATGAGTAAAAGAATTCTAATCACTGCACTGGCAGTACTTACTGTCGTATCTATCAATGCTCAGGTGAGCTTTTTCTCTTCTGTAAAATCATTCACAACGCCAACACCTTCCATGGGCGAATCATATGGAAGTGCTGTGGATATGTGGGAAAACTACACTATCGTAGGTGCCCCCGAGAGTGTTGTGGCTGTAGACGGTAAAAACTGTAAATGTGGTGCTGCTTATGTCATCGAAAATGATCCGGTAACCAATACACCAGTTAATCAGGTACCATTAGTTGTTCCTGGTTTGACGCAGACAGACCTTTATGGATCTTATGTATCCATTTGGGGAGAGTATGCTGTTGTAGGCGCGCCTGGAAAGACTATGGGTAAAAAGTCTTCCAATGGCCCAAGTGGTGCTGTTTACGTTTTCAACAAAACGACTCCAACGACATGGGAGCTTGTTCAGACCATCAGCTCTTCTGACATCTGCCCGGATTGCGAATTCGGAACAGCAGTATCCCTAACGGAAAACTGGCTAGCTGTAGGCGCTGCATGCACGACTCCCACAACAACGAATCCTGTAAACACAGGTTCTGCGTTCGTATTTATGCTGAATCCAACAAGCAATACCTACACGAATCCTCAAAAACTAACAGCACCAACAGCGGTGACTGGTGATGCTTTTGCATACTGTGTGGATATCTGTGATAATGTTTGTGTAGTTGGTGCTCCAACTGCTGATGTAAAAACAGAAACTGGCGTAGTAGCAGATGCAGGATGTGCATTTGTTTATACCCTGAGCAATAATGTATGGACTTGCACGGAGACGGTTTATGCAGAAAACTGCAGTACGAATGATCGTTTTGCGGAGACTGTTTGTGTGACACCTACTTCTGTGGTTGTGGGTTGTTCAAACTACTGCTACGATGCATTGGGTAGCAGCTATGTGAAAAACAGTGGAGCTGCATTTGTATATACTTGTAATGCGAATTGTACTGCTTGGGAGCAAAGTTGTGTGATCACTCCGACTGTACGTGCGGAAGGTGGAAACTTTGGTTGTTCAGTAGCATGTGCAAATGAATATATTGTGGTTGGTGCAAACTACAACTGTGAGTCAGTTACTGATGTGGTTGGTACTTCAGCTACGTGGACACCATCGGCATTTGTTTACACTTGTGATCCAAGTGTACCAGGTGGAGCTTGGACTGAGGTTTGTAATGTGATTCCAACAACTACGGTTAGCAAAACGAAGATCAGCCCGGTAGTGGCTATGTCTTCAAACAAGCAGATCGCCATTGGTGAGCCATATACTTGCAGAGCGATAAATCCTTCAACGACCTGTGGAGTTGTGGAGATGTTTGAGGCTTGTTACTCAACTGCTCAGGTACGCGTTGATGGAAATACACTTAAATGTGTGACAAACTGTGACAGCTACCAGTGGATGGAATATACTGCTAAAGGGTATATGCCAATCAACGGAGCTACAGGACCATATTTTACGCCAAAGAGAAATGGAGTGTACTGTGTAAAAGTTACAGAAAATGATTTCTGTTCAAATATATCAGCATGTATCAACATGAATGTAAATGCTATACCAGCAGGTGCAGTAGGAGCAACTGATACAGATGCTATGAAAGCATGGGCAATTGAAGTTATCGACCTGAATGGTCAGACTTTGATGTATGAGCCGATCAATACAACGAATACTACTGGAATTGAATTTAATACATTGAAAGAGGGGACTTATTTACTTAAGGTGGTTACCAATCCCGAAGGGACTGCATCCCCATCTGTACGACCTGTAAAGGTTAAGAACTAAAAACCAACAATAGGGAAGGGAGCCGAGTAGGCTCCCTTTTTTTATAGTTCTTTATTATACCATTTGAATGTTTTGGCTAGCATCAGCCGTTGCTCCACAAACTCCCGGTCCCGGACAAAT
>OMKD01000379.1 GCA_900299495.1 Sphingobacteriales bacterium | reverse complement strand
TGGAGAGAAGCACTTGGTGGTCATGTCAAAGGTATAGTAACCGGAGCAGCTCCTTGTCCTGTAAAGATGGCAAGAATATTCTCCGCTGCGGGTATTCCAATCCGTGAGGCATATGGCTTGACAGAGTCTGCACCAGGTATATCTGTAAACTATTTCAATAGCACACAATCGATGTTGGGTTCCGTAGGAATTCCACTAAGCAATGTTGAAGTGCGTATTGTAGAAGAAGAAGCCTATGGTCCTGGCGAAGGAGAAATCCTTGCGGCTGGTGAAAACATTATGATGGGTTACTACAAGCAACCTGAAAAGACAGCAGATGTTATCCTGGAAGAAGATGGAAAACGCTGGTTAAAAACAGGAGATATCGGAACACTTCTAAATGGTCCTGGTGGCAACAAGTATCTGAAAATTACAGATCGTAAGAAAGAGTTACTTAAAACTTCAGGTGGTAAATACGTTGCTCCTGCGCCTATTGAGAGTAAGTTAAAAGAAGATTTCCTTGTCGAGCAGATTATGGTAGTCGGAGAGAGTAAGAAATTTGTTTCTGCTGTAATTTTGCCTGCTGAGGAAGCACTAAAAGACTGGTGTGAACACAAAGGCTTAGCTTGGTCAAATATGGAGGAAATGCTTAAACATGATGCTGTAATAGATAAATACCAACGCATCATCAATGCATATAATCCAAATTTCTCTAAGATTGAGCAAATCAAGAAGTTTACACTTATCAATGACTCGTGGGAACCAATCAAACCAGATGGTTCAGAAGGTGAACTTACACCAACCATGAAGCTTAAACGAAGAGTAATCAGAAGTAAGTACAAAGCAAACATTGACGCAATGTACGCGGAATAATACTCCTGATTTTAGACAATATAAAAGGGATAGGTAAGAAATAACTTGCCTATCCCTTTCTGATTTATAGGGTAATCTCTATTTTCGCTTCATAATACTAGCCAATTAATTGAAACATGAACAGTAAACAACTAATCGAGTGCGTTCCTAACTTCAGTGAAGGACGCGACATGAAAATAATTGACCAGATTACTGCGGAGATTGAATCTGTAGAAGGCGTGAAACTACTAGATGTAGATCCTGGTAAAGCAACGAACAGAACGGTAGTAACCTTCGTTGGAGAACCTCAGCCAGTAATCGAAGCAGCAGCTAAGGCAATCAAAAAAGCAGCCGAGCTTATTGATATGTCAAAGCATAAAGGAGAACACCCAAGAATGGGAGCTACTGATGTTTGTCCATTAATTCCAATTGCTAACATCAGCATGGATGAAGTTGTGGAATATGCACACAAGCTGGGTAAGATGGTAGGAGAGTCTACAGACATTCCTTTCTATATGTATGAAAATGCGGCGACTAAACCTGAATGGAAAAACCTTGCAACTGTAAGATCGGGTGAATATGAAGCGCTTCAGGATAAGCTGAAAAAAGCAGAGTGGAAACCAGATTATGGACCAGCTGTATTTAACGCTAAAGCAGGTGCTACCGCAATCGGAGCAAGAGACTTTCTAGTAGCCTATAACATCAACTTGAATACCACTTCTGTAAGAAGAGCAAACTCTGTTGCTTTTGATGTTCGAGAAGCTGGTCGTGTTAAACGTGAAGGAGATAAGGTAAACGGTAAAATATTAAAAGACGAGCACGGTAATCCGGTTAGACAGCCTGGAAAACTTAAGGCTGTCAAGGGTATTGGCTGGTATATCGAGGAATATGGTGTAGCTCAGATTTCTATGAACCTTACCAACATCTCTATCACGAGCCTTCATGAAGCTTTTGAAGCAGTTTGCGACTCTGCGCAGGAAAGAGGTTTGAGAGTGACTGGTTCAGAACTTGTAGGTCTTGTTCCTCTTAAGGTTATGCTAGATGCAGGTAAACACTTCCTACGTAAGCAAAAAAGAAGTCTTGGAGTTGCAGAATCAGAAATCATAAAGATTGCTGTTAAGACTTTAGGGCTGGATGAATTGAGCCCATTTGACCCAGAGAAGAAAATTATTGAATACGTTTTAGCAAATGATCAAAAAGACCCTTTATTAGAAATGGATCTTAAAGCATTTGCCAATGAAACAGCATCTGAAAGCCCAGCTCCTGGTGGAGGTTCCATATCAGCATATGTTGGTGCTTTGGGTATTTCACTAGGTACTATGGTTGCAAACCTATCTTCCAATAGAAGAGTTTGGGATGATCGCTGGGAAGAGTTTGGTGATTGGGCAGAGAAAGGTCAGATGATCAAAGAAAAGCTCTTGAAGCTAGTTGATGAAGATACTCGATCATTCAATGCTATCATTCAGGCAATCCGACTTCCAAAAAGTTCGGAAGAAGAGAAAGCACAAAGACATCAGGCGATCCAGGATGCTACGAAATATGCAATCGAAGTGCCGTTTACAGTTATGCAGGCATCTTTAGATTCATTTGAAGTTATCAAAGCAATGGCAGATTTCGGAAACCCGAATTCAGTTACTGATGCAGGTGTTGGTGCACTTTGTGCTAGAGCAGCTGTACATGGAGCATATATGAATGTTCAGATCAACACAATGGATCTTGAAGACAAAGCATTCGTTGCAGATATTTTAGAAAAAGGAAAAGCAATGACTGAGCAGGCAGACGCCCTAGAAGCTGAGATCAGAGCAACTGTGAATTCTAAAATTCAAGCATAAAATACAATCCAAAAGAAGACGAACTTTATCAGTATAGTTCGTCTTCCTTTTTTATCCACATCTTCTGTAGTATGAATCTGCAACGCATCAAAGAACTCATAAGTAAGTACAAGACATGGCTTCAAAGTCCTCAGGCTTATGACAATCTGTATCTATGGGAAAGTGTAAAAAACTTTCAGGAAAACTTTGATATGGAAGCTGAAGACCTTTCAAGCTCATTTGATCAGGCTCTTCAAAACTCGACATCCCGAAGTCTTTGGACTATGGAGGCTAAGTTTCCTAAAGAGATGATGCTCAATTTCATAAAAATGGATGCCGATATGGTTCGCTGGACCTTCAAGGATCTGTTCAGACATGAAAATTCATTGGACGGAAGGTTGAACCGATTTATATTTCACTGTGATGAAATGTATAGCGTTTGGAAAAAACAAAATCCTAAAGCTCATGAACTAGGTCATTATCATGATGCTGACCATTGGATGAGTACCTTATACCTTTTCCTGAGCAGTCCCGAAAATCATTGCCCATATCAACTCCCATTATTACAAAAAGGGCTGCGACTGTTTGAGGCAAAAAACATCCCCGAAAACGAGGATCCTGAACGTTTTTTCAAGATTATAAAAGTGGTTAATAAATTTATCCAGGAAGATC
>OMKD01000378.1 GCA_900299495.1 Sphingobacteriales bacterium | reverse complement strand
TAAGGACCGAAGTTTCCTTTTGCATCAGGATCTGAAGAGAAAGAGATGATACTTACGGTACGTCCGTGGAAGTTTTGACCACATACTACAACGATAGCCTCGTTTGTAGGAATACCTTTTTTCTCATAACCCCATTTACGGCAGATCTTGATAGCTGTTTCTACACCTTCAGCACCAGAATTCATTGGAAGGACCTTGTCAAATCCAAAGTATTCAGTGATGTACTTTTCATATACACCTAGCTTGTCGTTGTAGAATGCTCTTGAAGTCAGACAAAGTGTCTCTGCCTGATCCTTCATCGTCTGGACAATACGCGGATGACAATGTCCTTGATTGATAGCAGAATAAGCTGAAAGAAAATCAAAATACTTTTTTCCTTCTGCATCCCATACATACACACCTTCACCTTTTGCGAGTACAACGGGTAGTGGGTGATAGTTATGGGCACCATATTTATCTTCCAAAGCAATCAGGTCCTTGGAGCTCAGGGACATTGTATCCTTTTGCATTTTTGTCTGTTTTATTTAGCTTAAATAATCTTCAACATCTTTCAATTCAAGGTCGAATGCATCGGCAACACCTTTGTATACAACGTCTCCGTTGATTACATTCAATCCTTTCTTAAGTGTCTCATCTTCCTGACATGCTTTCTTCCAGCCTTTATCAGCTAGTTTGATTGCATATGGAAGTGTTGCATTTGTTAGTGCAATTGTAGAAGTATAAGGTACAGCACCTGGCATATTTGCCACACAGTAGTGTACAACATCATCTACGATGAAAGTAGGATCCTCGTGCGTTGTTGGCTTACAAGTTTCAATACATCCACCTTGATCAACAGCAACGTCAACAAGAACTGTTCCTGCACGCATTTCTTTTAGCATCTCTCTGGTAACAAGACTTGGAGCCTTTGCACCTGGAATCAATACTGCACCTACGATTAGGTCAGAAGTTTTGATCTCGTTGCGGATATTATATTCGTTAGAGTAGATCGTCTTAACATTAGCAGGCATAATATCAGAAAGCTGACGAAGACGATTCAGGTTGATGTCCATGATAGTAACCTCAGCACCTAAACCAGCAGCCATTTTTGCAGCCTGTGTTCCAACGATACCACCACCAAGTATTAATACTCGACCTGGTGATACTCCTGGCACACCACCTAAAAGAACACCACGTCCTTTAACTGGCTTCTCTAAGTACTTTGCACCTTCCTGAATAGCCATACGACCTGCAACCTCAGACATTGGTACCAATAATGGAAGACTTCTGTCTGGATTCTCAACAGTTTCGTAAGCCAAACATACTGCCTTACTTGCTATCATAGCATCTGTAAGTGGCTCATAAGATGCGAAGTGGAAATATGTGAACACTAACTGATCTTCTTTGATCAAATTGTATTCAGAAGCGATAGGCTCTTTTACTTTGATAATCATTTCTGCGATGCCGTAAACTTCCTCGATTGTAGGAAGGATATTTGCACCAGCTTCTTTATATTCTTCATCGGTGAAACCACTACCTTCACCAGCGGTTGATTGTATATATACTGTGTGGTTTCGTTTAGTTAGTTCATAAGCTCCTGCCGGAGTAAGAGCAACTCTGTTTTCGTTGTTCTTGATTTCTTTTGGAACACCAATAATCATGTTTCCGTAATTGTGTTGTTAATAAAAATAATTCCCTAAGGGTACTACCATTTCTAAAAATCGTACAAAATTAATAAATCATTCTGAATATTTATGAAATATTGGTAGATCACTTTCGGGTACTATTTTTTGGGCTCTCGCATAATCAAAAAGATGTTGAATTGCAGCCTGTCCCTCTTTGCCCAAATCAATAGAAAAGTCATTAACATACAAATCTATGTGTTTTTGCTGGACTTCTGGATCCATTTCCTGAGCATGCTGCTGAATGAAGGCTCTTGGAGCTTCTGGATTTGCGAATGCAAATTCGACAGATCGGCGTATTACCCGATCGATTTTTTCTGTAAGATTTGAGTCAAAGTTTCTTCGACAAAAAATTCCACCTAGCGGAATGGGCAACTGAAACTTTTCCTCCCAAAATGCACCAAGATCGATTAGTTTGACTAATCCTTTCTCCTGATAGGTAAATCTGTTTTCATGAATGATCAAACCTGCTTTGAAGGATTCATCAAGCACGGCCTCTTCAATTTCTGAGAAAAGAAGTGCCTTTTTATTTTTTATACCTGGATAAGCAAGATTAAGCAAAAAGTGAGCAGTAGTAAGCGCTCCGGGAATGGCCACAGGCCCTTCATTGATAGTTTCCTCGCTGATTTGATCTTTTGCAATAAGTAAAGGACCACAGCCAAAACCTAAAGCAGAACCAGCATTCAATAAAATATATTGATTGAATACATGTGCATAGGCATGAAAAGAGAGCTTAGAAATATCTAATTGATCTTCTAAAGCCCATTCATTTAATTCCTTAACATCGGCCATTTTGACCTCAAATTCCAAGCCCTCCGTATCCACTTTTTGATGAATCATTGCATCAAAAATAAAAGTGTCATTGGGACAAGGTGAAAACCCTAGCGTCAATTTCATATCTTTGCAGTTGAAATAGAAAAAATAGCATCGAATGATACAAGTTTTGTACGAAGATAACCATCTCATCGCAGTAAACAAGCCATGGGGTGTGCTGGTTCAGGGAGATCAGACAGGAGATCTGACAATGGCAGATTATGTGAAGCAATATATTAAGGATCGGTATAATAAGCCCGGTGCTGTATATTTGGGAATACCACACCGTTTAGACAGAGTGGTAAGTGGACTTGTTATTTATGCTCGTACCAGTAAGGCCTTGGAGCGTATGAATACCTTGTTCAGAGAACAAGAGGTTGAAAAGACATATTTTGCAGTAGTAGAGGAGTTGCCCACTGAGTGGCAAAACACCCTAGTCCACTATATAGAAAAGGACAAATCAAAGAATATTTCTAAAGCATATGACTTCAAGAGTAATCGAGCAAAGAATGCAAAGCGTTCGGAACTTAGCTACGAGGTTTTAAGTAATTTGGGAAATCATACTGTATTAAAAGTAAATCCTAAGACCGGTAGACCACACCAGATTCGTGTGCAGTTATCCAAAATAGGTATGCCTATTAAGGATGATGTGAAATATGGTTATCCTAAGCGAAACAGAAAGGAAGGAATATATCTGCATTGTCGTTCCATGGCTTTCATACATCCAATAAAAAAAGAACGAGTAGAAATATTTGCAAATACACCTGATGATCAGATTTGGAATAATTTTGAACATCTTTGGGAGGACTAATTAAATAAAATCAATAAAAACATAAACATGCAACAAGTTACAGTAATTGGTGCAGGTACTATGGGTAACGGTATTGCTCACGTATTTGCTATGAATGATTATAAGGTTTGTCTGGTAGATGTGTCAGCGGATGCACTGGAAAGAGCAAAGGCTACTATCGAAAAGAATCTTGACCGTATGCTTAAAAAGGAGCGTATTACAGCGGAGAAGAAAGAGGCTACCTTAAACAATCTTTCAACTTTCACTGCTCTTGAAGACGGTATAAAAGGATCTTTCCTTGTTGTTGAGGCAGCAACGGAGAATGTAGATCTAAAATTGAAGATATTTAAAAGTATGGATGCCCTTGCTGATGAAGGAGCTATCCTTGCAACAAATACATCTTCAATTTCTATTACAAAAATAGCAGCAGCTACAAATAGACCTGCTCAGGTGATCGGTATGCACTTTATGAATCCGGTGCCTGTTATGAAGTTGGTGGAGGTGATTAGAGGCTATGCAACTTCAGATGAAGTATGTGCACAGGTGATGGATATCTCTAAGAATCTATCAAAGGTGCCAGTTGAAGTAAATGATTATCCTGGCTTTGTTGCGAATCGTATCTTGATGCCAATGATCAATGAAGCTATCATTACACTTTTTGAAGGCGTAGCTGGTGTAGAGGAGATCGATACTGTTATGAAGTTGGGTATGGCTCATCCAATGGGACCATTGCAACTAGCAGATTTCATAGGTCTGGATGTATGCCTCTCTATACTTAATGTATTACATGAAGGTTTCGGGAATCCGAAGTATGCACCTTGTCCATTATTGGTAAATATGGTTACAGCTGGAAAGCTTGGAGTGAAATCTGGTGAAGGCTTTTATAAATATGTAGCTGGTTCTAAAGAACTTACAGTAGCCGACAATTTTAAGAAATAATCAATGTTTACGGGGCTTTCGGGTCCCGTTCTTGTTTTTGCTCCACTATCATGTCTGTCATTAAGCGAACAAAAAAATAGAAAAAGGAAGAGAAAATACCCAGAATGTGGCATTTAATATAAAAAAGATGCACATTTGTTTATAGAAGTCGCTACGCACCATATGACAGTGCAACATTATCACAAATTCCCCCCTAAGGAATTTTTAGCTGTCATTCTCCTTGTGCTTAATCTACAATCAAATTTCGTTATCAATTATTTTCATCTTCGAATGAATCAGGCTTTTTTTGTCTGCGTTGAAAATGAAAATAACCTTGGCCTTAGTGCCAACCTTGAAACCAAATGTACTGTGATTAATCGGTTCACGTACCAAACTGGGTTTGTAACCCAAATAACACAAGACTACTATGAGAAATTAAATAATCCGATTACTATCACCTTTAATGATCAATAGGTTTGTAGATAGCTTTAAGGTGAATTGGTGGCCCTTCGGGATTTTCCCGAAAGGGCTTCTTTGTTTTTATACCCTTCCTATTCTTCGAAATCCTCTAGGTCTTCATAAATGATTCCCTTGTAATCGTCAATCTCTCGACGGTCTTTTTTTGTAGGTCTTCCAGCTCCCCTCTCACGCATTTCCGCTTGACCTTTTCCAACGAACCAATCTTTGAATTTATTCAGTTCTTCAGGAGGAGTAAGGTCTTCGTAACATTCAACAGCCAAGGGTGCTCCAACTCTTTTTTCTATTAGTTTGATGACTCTAAATTCCAGATCAAATCCATTCTTTTTGACTTGTACAGTTTGTCCCAATTCCAGGTTTGAAGATGCTTTTACTGCTTCATGGTCTACTTTAACCCGACCACCCTTACAGGCATTGGATGCGAGTGTCCTTGATTTGTATATTCGCACACTCCAGAGCCATTTATCGATTCTTATTTTTTTCATGGATTAAACCCTCATTTTTGACCGCTTCACTAAATAGGATTGCAATATGGATTTGAAGCCTTTGTTAATATCTGCTTTGATATAGTCGATTTTGTATTGAAGACACTTAAGATAGACTTCTTGTTGGAAAGCATTCATCTTCTCTTTGTAAAAGGCCTTGACCTGATTTGATCTCAACTTCACTTGTTCTCCGGTTTCCATGTCCACAAATTGATATGGTCTGTTCTCAAAATTGAAATCCATTTCTTTTTCCTCGTCTACTACATGAAAAAGAATTACCTCATGCTTGTTGTGTTTAAGGTGCTGAAGTGCAGAAAGCATCGGCTGCATTTGCTCTGGATTCTCAAGCATATCTGAGAATATGATAACTAGCGATCGTCTCGGTATACTGTCTGCGATTTCATGCAAGACCTTCACGGCACTGGTCTCTTTATTAAGCTTGTCTTCTTTCATATTCTCTTCCAACTTGTTCAATAACATGTGGAAGTGTGAGGACTTGGATTTTGCAGGACCGTGATAACGTATTGCAGAGTCAAAAGTCGTCAAACCAAAAGCGTCCCGTTGTCTACTCATTAGATTCATTAAAGCCGCAGAAGCCAAGGTAGAAAACCTTAGTTTATTATTGCTTTCGTTTTTGGGAAAATACATCGATGAGGAGATGTCCATAACTATTCGACATCTCAAGTTGGTCTCTTCCTCAAATTTCTTGGTGAACAGTTTATCTGTGCGGGCATAAACCTTCCAGTCTATATTTTTAGTTGACTCTCCCGGATTATAGATGCGATGCTCTGCGAATTCTACAGAGAATCCATGGAAGGGACTTTTATGCAGTCCGATAAGGAATCCTTCCACTACCTGTCTAGCCAATAATTCCAGACTACCAAAATCCTTTATTTCTTTATTGTTTATGATCACGATATTAGTTCTTTGTTAG
>OMKD01000377.1 GCA_900299495.1 Sphingobacteriales bacterium | reverse complement strand
TATATAGTCTATAAATTTTTGACTTAAAGGGTGTGGAGTTTGTTTTCCATCTAATAAGACACAAGCTTGCTCCAGACCGTCCGTTTGTGGAAGTTCCTGAGAGAATCTTAAAAATGATTTCATAGTCACAGAGGATGCTGCAGTAAAGCCTAAGCCAACAACTCCATTAGAGATGTATTGATCCAACTGATTGATATTATTTGCAAAGACCAAATTCTTCTCCAACTCTTCAAAACAGGGCTGTTTTTTTAAGAACGCTAATGCTGCCATGCCGTAAGGAGCTGTTTTAGGGTTTGCGATTCCAATTTTTTGACTTCGACCAACTGTGCAGAGTTCCTCTAACGAGACATTACCCATCTTAGAACATAAGATCAGACTTCCCTTTGCATATGTTTTAGGTGAGGACGCCGCATATCCATCTGCAAATAAGCTCTCAGAGAAATTGACATCTGCAGAGAAAAAGACATCATAAGGAGCACCCTGCCGAATCTGAGTAGATAAGATACCCGAGGCACCACTTAACAATTCTACTTCAATCGAATTTTGAGCTTCGAATTCCTTTTTGAGCTCCAGCATCAAGGGATAGAAATTTGCAGCAACTGCTACACGAATGTTTGGATGTGGCTCCGGCTTTGAACAACTAAACAAGATACTTCCAAGTAAAAAGAGCGCTATAAGTCTAAACCTATTCATAATTTAATCCTTTTTCGAGTTTCATTAAATGGTCTACAATAACATCTTGCTTGGTCCATAAGATAAAATGCCCCTCCCCTTCAAACCAAACTGTTTCACAATTAGGGATCTTTGCCTTTAGGTAGTCGGCATTACCCGCAGGCACTAATTTATCTGCAGTTCCCTGAAAAACGGTTAATGAAGCAGACACTCCTGATGCTAAACGTTTTTCCATCAATAGCAGTTCTTCATACAAGTACTCGATTTCTTGATTGGATGAATTCAACATTCGAGGTAAAGTCCAAGAAACCAGCTTGCTACTGATAATCGGTCGCCACCATTCTCTAGGCTCTAAAGCGGGATCAACTGATCCTGCAACAATAATACTATGGGCTATGCGCTCCTCTTCTCCAAGCATAGAAGCCAGAACAACAGCTCCTCCATAAGAATGTCCTAAAAGATAGTAGGCAGGCGCTTCAATTGTATTCATAATAGTTGATACACAAAGACTTTGAACCTCTAGCGCACTTTGCATATTGATTTGACTCATGCCAAATCCAGGCCTGTCATAGGCCAACAACTGATATTTTTGAGTTAACAAAGTATCTGCAAACCAAGAATCAAAAGCATTTAAATCCCCTGGGGAACCATGGATAAGAATTAATAAAGGCAGGGTGTCTGCACCCAAATGGGCATATCGGATACTGCCTAAAGAATCTATCTCAATAGTATTGGTCTGAATGGGTAGCTCCTGACCGGAAGCATTCAATGCAGCCAGCATATCTGACTCTTCCTGGATCAGATTTTCAGCTAAAACATTGACCAAAACGAGTAATACTACAAGTATAGAGAACAAACTTATACTAAGGATCTTGAGGATTCTGCTCCAGGTTTTTGGCATGGCTTAAAATTGTTTTAAAACACTTGCCAAGACCTCTACATCCTGATTATTATTGTACAAATGGCTGGCAATACGGATATAATCTCCACGAATGGAGAGATAAATATTATTAGCACTTAATTGAGCTTTCAAATGGTCCTTGTCCATACCGCTTGGCAACTTTAAGGACCAAAGGTGACCTGCATTTTCACCAGCTTCTCCAAAAGTAAATGGGCTACTGCTCAGCTCTGATTTTAAAGTATCCATAATCTTGAATCCATGATCTTGTATACGATCCGTCCCCCACTCCAGTAATTGTTCAAGGGCTTTATTCAACATACCTGTGTAAATAAAGGAACTACTCTGGCCCATACTGTAGCGATTGGCACTTCCTTTATAAGCAGATTCATAATTGACCAAGCCTGCAAAGTCTTCGCTATCCATTCTATTCATCCAACTCTCTTCAATCGGTATTCCAGCGTCAAAACGAGGACCGTAATAAGCCAAGCACATACCATATGCGCCCATCATCCATTTATAGCCAGAAACGATCAGTGCATCTGGTTTTATAGTCTTTACGGAAAATCCGAGTGCGCCCACTGACTGTGTACCATCGATAATCAGATAGGCACCTACTGCATCACAAGCCGCTCGGATACGAATCAAATCAAAAAGGGTTCCATCTGCCCAATGCACATTTCCCATAGCCACAACCTTAGTTTTTGGACTTATGGAATCAATTATGCGATCTGTCCAAGACTGATCCTTATCAATAGGTTTTTCTACAAAGACAACTTTCGAAGAAGCATTGGAAGCGGCTCTCTGCCAACAATACACATTGGATGGAAATTGTTCTGCAGTCAAGAGGATCTCCTCCCCTTTTTCTAAAGGAACGTTTTGAGCGGCATTGGCTAGGCAATACGATGCTGAGGGACCAAGTGCTATCCGTTGTGCATCATCCGAATGAATCAACTGAGCAAATTTTCCTTTAAGTTGCTCCGCGTCGGTAAAAAAATCTTCTGGAAAGATGGTAAAAGGATGCTCCTTTTGCTCCAGAAAGTGTTTCCCAGCAGCCGTCACAGCTTTTAACTGAGGCGCCATGTAAGCGTTATTAAAATAATGGCAATCCTCAGGAAGGTTAAAAAGACTTCTATAATTCATACAATGATTCAACTAGCTTTATTGATCAATAGATACCTCTTTCAAGGCTCATTATGAATATAAAGAAATCTCAAACAAAAAAACCGGATGCCTTTGATAAAGCATCCGGTTTTTTCACATCTGTTTTTAGATCAATTAGATCTTAGAAAACTTATAGGTATGTG
>OMKD01000376.1 GCA_900299495.1 Sphingobacteriales bacterium | reverse complement strand
TTTCTTGATTATGGTATTCATAAGTTCTTTGCGCTTGAATCTCTATAATTGAGAGCAAAATATACTTAATACACCAAAGACAAAGGATAAATCCTACTATATATTTTTAAAAAAATTACTTTAGTTTAGTGGCTATGCAATTAAATCCGATAAAACTTAGCATCATTACGGTTTCCTATAATGCACTGGATCTTTTGAAAGGAACTGCCAGCTCTGTAGAACGCCTGAAGTGCCCAGGTGTAGAATATATTGTCATTGATGGTCATTCTACTGATGGTACCCAAGAATTTCTTAAGCGTACAGAAGTTGTCGATCGTTACATTTCAGAGCCGGACAAAGGTCTTTATGATGCAATGAATAAGGCCATTGATTTTGCAGAAGGGGAGATGATCTGGTTTGTTAATGCTGGAGATCATGTATATGGTACGGATACCTTAGAAAAGCTTGTTGCAACTATTGATCAGGATACGGATATTATCTATGGTGAAGTTATGCTTGTCAATGAGCAAAGAGCTGAATTGGGAACAAGATCTGAGCTGTCTACTCAAAAGCTTCCTAGCCAACTTCATTGGAAATCCATGCGATTTGGTATGGTTGTTTGCCATCAGGGATTCATTGTTCGAAAGTCCATAGCTCCCAAATATGACTTTGAATTCGGTTTAACAGCTGATATTGACTGGGTAATCAAATGCCTTAAAGCTTCAAAGAAGACAAAAAAAATAGATGGTATATTGGCTGCTTATTTACAGGGAGGTCTATCCAAGCAGCATTTTAAAAAATCCATGAAAAGCAGGTTTAGGGTATTACAAGTTCATTTTGGAACTCTCAATACCTTTTTTGCACACTTTTGGATTGTTATCCGATCCTTATTATTTAAAATTAGTCGTCTAGGCAGACCTAGTTATTAGATGAAATCTACATCTGTGTAGTTGGGGAATTTCATCAGAAACTTCAAAGCCGCTTCGATTTCATAATCATGATAAAGTACTCTGTAAATGGTACTAAATATTGGCAGGCTAATTCCGAGCGATTTGGCTAGGCCTTCCACGATCCATGCTGTTCTGTACCCTTCTGCAAGTTCAGGACTACTTTCTTTGGCTTCCTCTACTGTTCTTCCAATTCCCAGTTCGAATCCAAATTTGAAATTTCTACTGTTTTTAGACGTTGCCGTACAGATCAAATCGCCCATTCCCGCTGTACCTAAAAATGCTTTTGGTGAGCAACCTAAAGCCTGTCCTAAAGCAATCATATCTACCATTCCTCTGTTGATAAGTACAGCCTGAATATTTTGACCAAGATCTTTTCCTTTTAAGATTCCAGCTCCTATAGCAATTACATTCTTTAGGGCTCCGGCTATTTCTGCTCCAAGTAACTCATACGAACCAAATACAGAGAAGTATTCTGAGGAAAGGGCTTTTATACCAGCTGAAATGACCTCATCAAAGTCTGAGAAAATAACAGAGGCGGTTGGTTTTCCATCCATAATTTCTTTTGCAAGATTAGGACCTGAAAGCACTCCAATACGAACGACGATACTTTCTTGTTTGATTACTTCACTCATGACATGAAAGTCGTCCTTCACAATTTTTAATTCATCCTCACCAGCAATATTGAAGTTGGTGTCAAACCCTTTTGTACAGTGTATCAGAAAATGTTCTGGTGTAAGGAAAGGAGCAAAGTCTTTCATCATCTCACGGAATTGAGAAGAGGGGACTGCCAGGAAAATAAGTTTACAGGATTCGGCTAGCACCTTCATCGAAGATATAGCTTCAATGTTATGCGCAAGATCGTAACCCAAGTGCTTATGCGTATTGTTAATAGACAAAACAGTTTGTTCACTTCTGCTCAGGAGCAATACATCTGCGTTGTGAGCCGCTAAGGAAGCAACGGCAGTTCCGAAACTACCAGAACCTAGTACACCTATTTTTTGCAAAATGAAATGTTTTTTATTTAAAAGCGTTAATAGAGTTTGACGACTTAGTATGAAGATCAGCAATAAGTCTTTAATACAAAGTAAACCAATTTAAATATAGTTTTATAAAAACTGAAAAATAGTAAAATGATTCAATTACTTGATCGCCTCAGCATGTTGTTTTTTTTTCTTCTAATCTTCTGCCTGAGACTTTCAGCACAGCAGTCTGCCTACCCACTTTCGACAGTTGCAGATCCATCTGAAATAATGTACAACTTTGGAGTAGAGCTTGAGCAGATTGATCATTCAGCAAAGGCAACTGGTTATTGGATTTACTATAGTCCGGATATGGATATTTCTAAAGCAACTCTAGTTGTTTTTGTGCATGGATATGGAGGATATAATCCTATGATATACGGTTCTTGGATTCGTCACTTAATTAGACAGGGGAAGCTAGTCATTTATCCTCGTTATCAGCGTAATATTTTTTTCCCAAGTGCTAATAAATTTGCTGAAAATGCAGCTACAGGTGTTAAAGACGCTATTGCCTATTTACAAAAAGAGTTTTCTTATAATCCTCCTGAAAAGGCAGATTACATAGGACATTCATACGGTGGAACGATTATTAGTGATTATCTGGTGAATTATGAGGAATATGGTATTCCCAAACCGCATGCTGCATTGTTGTGTGCTCCGGGTACATCCTCATTAAAAGGCGGTAGACTAAAGTCTTATGCAGGTATTGATCCTGATGTACATCTTGCTATAGTAGAGGAGAATAATGATTGGGTGGTGGGAAATGAATTTTCAAGAAAGGTATTCTCTGAAGCACCGGAGGAGATGAAAAAAGCGTTAATTGTAGATTATTCTCAAGCTTTATCCACCTCGTATTATGAGGCACATCATAATGTTTGTTATGCATTGGATGGTGATTTTGATAATCAACTAAGAAATTATACAGCAAAAAGAGCTTTGGACATTGGTCGTACAGACGAGTTGGATTATAATTTCTATTGGAGGTTGTTTGATTTGTTGTGTATGGGAAATAATGAGGCCCTCTCCATTATCTTTGAAAAAGGTTCTTTTCCTGTTTCAGTAGATAATGGAGAAGGCCTCCAGGATCGTTATATCTTTAAAAGTAAGCAGCAGCTTACTGCTCAGGAGTAAAATTCATTTCCAGCCAGTCGCAGAATTCATTGACATCGTAGGCATTATCAACATGATAATCTCCAATCTTGGTTCTTCTTAATGCAGTCAGGTGTCCCCCTGAATTTAAGTCTTTACCCAAGTCATTTGCAATGGATCTGATGTATGTTCCCTTGCTACAAGTAATCTCAAATTTCATTTCCGGAAGCTCAAGTCCTTCATTCTTGAATTCGAAGAGCTCAACGGTTCTAGGTTTTACTTCCACAACCTCACCTTTACGTGCTTTTTTGTAAAGTGGTTGCCCATCTACTTTAATAGCAGAAAACATGGGTGGAATTTGCTCAATCTTGCCTGTGTATTTTTCAGCAATGACTTGTTCTATCAATTCATTGTTGATATGTTCAAAAGGAAATTTTTGATCGATTTCTGTTTCTTTATCAAAAGATGGTGTTGTTCCTCCGAAACAGATGGACCCCGTGTAGGTCTTTTGCATACCTTGGTAGCCTTCAATAGTCTTTGTTGCCTTTCCGGTACATATGATTAATAAACCGGAAGCCATAGGATCTAGAGTGCCAGCGTGACCGACTTTTATCTTTTTTATACCTAATGCTCTTCTTAGGCGCGAGCGGATTTTATTGACCACGTCAAAAGAGGTCCAGTCCAATGGTTTGTCAATTAGTAGAACTTCTCCCTCAAGGAAGTTGAATTGTTTGTCTGATAAGGAGGGCAGAGGATCGTCTGTATTCATTATGCAGTAAAATTAAATCTAAATTATTTCTATTCAGTAAATTATAAAATATTCATTGCTATTGCAAGAAGCCCAACGATTAGGCAGTAAATTGCAAAATAAATCAATTTGCTTTGTTTGACAAGTTTAATCATCCAATTGCAAGCCAGTAAACCCGTTAGGAAGGCTGCGATAAAACCTGTTCCCAGATATGAAAGTGATTGTCCCTGATCAAAAAATGTTGGATCCATAAGATCTTTAGCCATTTTTCCGAATATAAGTGGAACGACCATTAGGAATGAAAAGCGTGCAGCTTTGGCACGGTCAACCTTTAGTAATACAGAGGTAGATATGGTTGCTCCTGATCTTGATATACCCGGAAGTATAGCGATAGCTTGGGCAATACCAATCAGAAATGCATCCTTCCAACTTACAGACTTACCCGTAGATTGAGCTTTATCTGCGAAGTAGAGCAGAATACCGGTTATGATCAGCATAAACCCTACAAAAAGGGTGTTTCCTGTAAAAAGTTGTTCTAGTTGCTCGTCAAAAAGGACTCCTATCACCGCTGCCGGCATCATGGAGAGTATGATCTTTAAGGAAAACATTTGATGTGTTCTATCCTTAGAATCGAATAAGCCCTTTAGTATTTCCAAGACATCTTTTCGGAAGATGACTAGGGTACTCAATGCAGTAGCAAAATGCAAAACTACCGTCATTTGCATGTTTTCACCACCAAGTGCTTTTTTATCCATAATTGCATTGGCCAATTCAAGGTGTCCACTGCTACTTACAGGCAAGAATTCGGTAAGTCCTTGAATGATGCCAAGGATAATAGCTTCGATAAAAGCCGACATAGTTCAGACCTTATTTTTTGAAGATTGCAAATATTTCAAGTCCAAGACCTGAAAGAATTACGATTGGTGCAAGAATAGTTCTTCTTGATGAATAGATTTCATCTACATTCCATTCAGTGGGGTCTTGAGTACCTCCAGACATAAGTAGGATTCCCAGAAGGACCAAAATTGCTCCACCTACCATCAGCAGATAGTTTTCTTTTTTGAAAAGCAATTCTTTCTGTTGGCTTGCATTCTTAGGCGCTGCCTTTTTATTTTTGACAACAACTTTTTTCTTACTCATCGATTATCTAGTTTTTATAAAGCTCATCAACTTCTGCGTTCAAATACTTATGTACCGCAAAATAGCTCGATACAAAACTAATAAACGGACCTACAAAAATCACAATTAGCAGTAATAAATTATTATCTGTACAAAATTGAGTTTGATCCAGTCTCTGTGCAATAATGTTTTGAACAGCAATAATTCCAAAGACGGCAATGGCACTGCTAATAAGTCCGGATACTAATCCTTTGACTAGATAAGGTTTTTGTATGAAATTCCTTTTTGCACCAACCAGCTCCATATTTCTGATCAGAAATCGATCATTGTGCATCATGATTCTTGTGGTACTGCTAATGGTGAAGAATGCTACAGCCAGAAATAGTACACAAAATCCAAGAGCGATAAAATTCAATGATCTGAAGTTTGCTCCAAGGTTAACCCACATATTTTCTTGAAATAATACTTCTTCAATTCTACTGTCCGCAGTAAGTTCTGTTTTAAATATAGCTATACTGTCTGGGGATAAATGCGAAGATTTTAAGTTGAATACGATTACGTTGGGTAGAGGGTTATCAATGCCAAGTTTGTTAAAATCTTCACCCAATTCTTGCTCAAACTCTTTTATAGCTTCTTCCTTAGGAAGGTATTCTACGGAATTTGAAATGATAAATGGATGCTCCGCTAAGAATTCTATAACCTCTTGATTTTGGTTCTCTGTATTCTCATCTGCTAACTCTGCAAACAGATCAATGTTTTCCTTGGTGTTATTAAGCAAGCATCTTGTTTCAAACATCAACCATAGGAATATCCCTGTTACCAAAAGGATCAGGCTACCAAGTATGGTTGTCCTTAGCATACCGGAATTCTTTTTGATTGCTCTGTTGTTTCTTTCGCTCATTGCTTATTTTCTTTGGGCATGTTAAAAAAAAGATGTCGTGGCATCCATCCACGACATCTAATTTATATAATTTAATTCAATATGGTGCAATCCTTACATATCGGATGCAGATTTGAATATTCTGTCAAAGTTGATTCCATTAAAGATTGAACCTTCTTTTGTGGATAGGAAAATAAATAAAGGTTTTCCTACTATATGATCTTCAGGAACAAAACCCCAAACCCTTGAGTCTTCTGAATTGTGCCTGTTATCTCCCATCATAAAGTAGTAATCCATTTTGAAGGTGTAAGTATCCGCAATTTCTCCATTGATACGGTAAGTACCATCTTTTTCACGAATTACTTCATTGTCTTCATAGACATCGATAATACGTTCAAAGAAAGGCCAGCTTTCTGCTGTAAGCTCAACTGTTGCACCTTTTTTAGGAATATAGATTGGTCCAAAATTGTCGTTGTCCCACTGTTTGGAGAATTTACCATCACTTGGGTATGTTTCCTGTCCAGGCCAGTTAACTGACTTCTGAAGTTCTTTCGTGAAGTGCTGTATTTGTATACCTGGGAAAGCTTGTTCCAGATATGTTTTTTGAGTTTCATTTAGAACAATGATACCATTTTTCAAATAAATCATGTCCTCTGGTGAAACACCCTGGTCTCTAAGCTTTTCACGAATACCTAGTATTCCCTGATATTGATTGATATTCGGAATAAAATATCTGAATTGAATATTTTCAGGATTATCAGCAGGTTCGTTATCAATAAATACTTGTCTGTCTACAATTTTAAGAGAATCGCCAGGCATACCAATACACCTTTTGATATAGTGATCTCTTTTGTCTATAGGACGGGTAATTAGTTTTTTACCTTTAATCGTCTCCTTGATGAAATCGTTGTCCGGAGATCGTCGTACATCGTGGATACTAAATGTTCTTTTTTTATTAAAATAGATACTATCTCCTTCTGGGTAGTTAAATACCACTGGGTCGTATCTTTTTATAGGTGAAAGTGGAGTTAGTCTTTTGAAATTGATACTTGGTTCTTCAATGTAAGACTCGACATTCAGTCCCGGTATTCTGTTGTGAAGCAAAGGAACCATCAGTACTGTTTTCGGCGTACGAATTCCATAATGTGCTTTTGATACAAAAAGGAAGTCACCAACATTTAAGGATCCTTCCATGGAAGAGGTAGGAATCGTATATGCCTCAATTAAAAACATGCGAATGAATGCAGCAGCGAATACTGCAAAGCCAACAGCTTCCACCCATTCTCTTGCCTGACTTTTTTTGTACGGAGATTTTCCGATTAGCCTATTAGCCTGCGCATTTTTACCTTCCTGTTGTAGTCTGGTAATTTCTTCGTTATATGCTTTTTCATCAATTTCGTTTGGTCCCTTGTAGGTGATCTTCTCGTCTTTTGCAATCTTAAAGAAGATAACCGGACCATAGAAAGCGGCCCACAAAGTATGTTTAAGCTCGTATTGTTGGAAGGAACGAACCGTTTCTACATTCAAAGAAGTGACGTAAAATATGTTTACTATAGGGATGAAAAGATAGATAATCTTCCAGCTTGGTCTACCAACTATTTCCTGCAAGGTCATAAAGTTCAACACAGGAACAAGGCCTTTCCATGCTGCCTTATCTGCCTTCGGGAATAGCATAAACATACTTATGCTATACAGGATGTAACTTATGATCAAAAAAATGAGAATCTCCATTTAATATGTAATTTGAGTAATCAAAAAGTGCCCTAAATTAAGCTTAATTTTTTCAATAGAAAAAATATTCCATTCATGAATTCAAAGGAAGCTTAATACTTGAAGACATAACCCTCTACATTTAAAATTACAGGCTTTTTCTCCTCGAAGAAAAAGACCCTGACTTTCTCTGAGAAGTAGCCATGTTTTTTTGGGGTGTACGTTACACTAATTTCACCAGATGTACCTGGTGCTATAAATGTGTTTTCCCAATCTGGTACTGTGCATCCACAGTCTGTCCTTATAGTCTCAATACTGAGTGTGTCTGAGGTATTGTTTATGAATACAAAACTATGTTGATATTCAGTACCATAATCAATGTCTCCAAAATCATAAACTAGCGTGCTGTCAATCCAATTTATTGATTCCTGAGACTGCAAGTTCGAAGCAAGTCCTATAAATAGACAAAAAAATAGACGAATGGCTTTATAATTCATTTGAAATGATTTCCCAGGTGTGATCTGCAAGTAATTTTACACTTGCTACAAATTCTAATTTACTGGATCTTCCCCATTCTTCAGGAGCGACCAAAGATAATATTTCTTTTCCTGTAGGTCTTCTGTATAGATGGTAGGTTTTGCCTACCAAAGGCTTGATGCTCATATCTGCCTGATAGATGCGCTCACTTATCTTTACTCGGTCGTGAATAGATTGTGCCTGTTTCGCGAGGAGTTCAATTTGTTCTCTGATTTGATCCAATTGCATATCAGACTGCTCGTACATAGCAGCTAATGCGTTGCCTTTTATACGACCTTTGTCAAGGGGTTTTATGAGTTGACCACCACGTTCATGGGCATAGGGTAGTGTAGAAGGATTCTCTGTGATAGAATCCTTATCAATCGGGTTTACAAAATTTTCCATTTCATTGTTCATATGGCAAAAATAACGGAATAGCGGTCAAATTGTTGCGATTGATTATGGGTAGAATGTAAAAAGGCACTCAAAAAGAGTGCCTTCTTACAAAATATATATAGAACAATTACTTTAATTGGAAAGAACCAATACCGCATAGGTAACCTTTGTTATATACTTCAACAGCATAGTTTCCTGCTCCAAAAGTACCATCAGGCTTCCAGTTTATGCAAAGATTTGTTTTATCATTTGCA
Source organism: Sphingobacteriales bacterium (assembly GCA_900299495.1). Classification (GTDB taxonomy): domain Bacteria; phylum Bacteroidota; class Bacteroidia; order Chitinophagales; family Saprospiraceae; genus AM-2324. The sequence continues at coordinate 28,126 of OMKD01000376.1, read as the reverse complement.
TAGTCATACGTTTTAGTTGTTGTATAACGGATTTTCTCTTTATTTCTTTTGTTCGTCAATACACCTGAACCTTTTGAGTCGTTAGCAAGTGTCTCACCCTGTGGAGTAATGATTCTTACAAAGAACTCTTCTGTTCCTGCATTGGTAACTTCGTTAACTGTAGTCTCGAAGCATAGCTCTAGAGTTTCAATATTCTTTGCTTTCTTCTGGTCAACCATCTTTCCGTTTGACTTTGGACGGTATCCAGTCGCTACTATATTTTCAACTTTTACAACTGATGCGAACAAAACTGTTTTTGATAGACCTGAGTTTCTTGATGAAAGCTCTTCTTTTTCAGCAGTAAGAACTGCTTTAGCCTCAGAAAGTTCAGTATTTACTGCTTTCTCTTGCTCAAGATCAGAGTTTAGCACTAGGTTTTCCTCGTTAAGCTTCGCATTTTCTTCTTTTAGCTCAGCAATCTGAGAAAGATATCCGTTTACTTCAACTTTAAACGCATCTAGCTTCTGCTTAGCTTTGCGGTAATCTTTTTTGTAACGGTAAAGCTCTTCAATTTCAGCTTTTTTAGCTTCAAGTTCTGCAAGCTGCTCTTCTGTTACACTTTTTAGATCACCATTTTCTGATAATAAAAGCGCATAATCTTCATTAAGCTTATCTAGATCTTCTTTGAACGTTTCATTTTCCTCTGTAAGGTCAATGTTGTTTTGTTCCTGAAGTTCATTTACGTTGTTTGCTTTGATAAGGAAAGCAGCTAGTGTACAACATAATACTAGTAATGCAGCAATGATAACACCACCTACTACATATACTTTTTTACTTTGATTCTCTTCTGAGTTAGGGTTATTCTTTAAATTCTGATTTTCAGTCATGATAAAACAATTTCAATTTTTGTGATAGAATGTATAAAAGGTGTTTAGTTTCTAATCATCAATTCCTATTATATTTTACAAATTTAATATTTGATTCAATAGGGTTAAGTTTTACATTCAAAAAATGTTCGGTAAATCGTATAAATTTATTTTTTTAGGGTAGAAAACGCTTTCTGAAAGACAAAAAAATCGAAAGCTAAGTACTTAACGATGTATATTGAATCATTAGTACTTTATAAGTTAATACTTTTAAATTTTGATTTATAATCATTGAATCCATAATTAACCATAAAATAATAATATGCAACTGACCAAGGCTATAGATGATTCCAGGATACTGTTCTTAGACGCTGAGTGTGTTAGTGGAGAGTCCGATTATGAATTGCTCACACCGGATATGCAAGCGCTCTGGAGGCATAAGACAAAAAGCATATTGAGAACGGATGAGTTTACCGAGGAGGAAGCTTCAGCAGCATACAAGAATAATGCTGGTATTTATGCTGAATTCGGAAAGATCGTTTGTATTTCAGTCGGGTTTATATTTTTGGATAAGGAAAGTAATACCAAAAGTATCAAGTTAAAGTCATTTGCTGGTCCGGATGAGGATATCCTTTTACAGGATTTTGCTAATCTTCTGAATCAGTACTATCCCAATGCTAATAAATCCTATATTTGTGGCCATAATATCAAGGAGTTCGATATTCCATATATTTGCAGGCGTATGCTGGTGAATGGAATTGAGTTACCAGATATTATTGATGTGGCGGGTAAAAAGCCTTGGGAGACCGCACATTTTTTGGATACTATGGAAATGTGGAAGTTTGGAGATCGCAAAAGCTTCACATCACTTAAGCTTTTAGCTGCTGTACTTGGATTTCCTTCTCCAAAAGATGATATAGATGGTTCTGAGGTAGGACGTGTATTTTGGGAGGAGAATGATATTGACCGCATCAGTTTATATTGTGAAAAAGATGTGCTTGCGACCGCGCAGTTATATTTGCGTTTGTCTTTGAAGCCCTTATTGAATCCGGATAATGTAGTTCATGTATCATAAATTAAAAATTACATCTTAAATGAAACACCTGATCGCTCCATCTGTATTAGCTGCAGATTTTTCCAACCTCAAGAAGGATTTTGACATGGTCAATCAAAGTAATGCAGATTGGTTCCATGTTGATGTCATGGATGGTCGTTTTGTGCCAAATATTTCTTTTGGAATGGACATTGTAAAGACTATGAAAGGGATAGCAGAAAAGCCACTTGATGTGCATCTTATGATTGTTGAGCCAGATAAATATCTGGAAGACTTCCGTAATGCAGGCGCTGATGTACTAACTGTTCATTATGAAGCTTGTACACATTTGCATAGAACATTAGGCTATATAAAGGAATTGGGCGCAAAAGCCGGAGTGGCTGTAAATCCGCATACACCTGTTGAGTTATTGGATGATGTGCTTGAAATGGCGGATATGGTATGTATCATGTCTGTGAATCCTGGATTTGGAGGTCAAAAATTCATCTATCAAACCCTTTCAAAGATCAGACGTTTAAAGGAGAGAATTACAGAGCGTAACTTAAATACGCTTATAGAAATAGATGGAGGTGTTGGTCTTCAAAATGCTGAGGAAATTCTTAAAGCAGGCGCTGATGTACTAGTAGCAGGTAGTTCAGTGTTTAAATCTGAGGATCCTATTGATACTATTGATCGCCTAAAGAATATCGGTCGATAAAACATATACAACAAGTCTTTCATGCGCATGCAAAAAATCTTATTTACCCTAATCCTAGGTTTTTCTTTTTTGAAGCTTCAGGCTCAAGTCGTAACAGGGACCATCAATGATGCTATTAGTCTGGAGCCTCTTGACTTCGTAACTGTATTTGTTCGTGGTACAAATGTAGCTGCGGAATCAGACCTAAAGGGGTTTTTCAATATCGAGGTTCCTGCAGATGCTGCTTTTGAACTTGTCTTCAGAAGAGTGGGATATGCAGAAAAGGGAATAAATCTTGGTCCATTGTCTAAAGGAGATTCACTCTATCAGGCAATCGTACTGGATGCTTCAGATATGGGTATAGAGGTTGAAGTAAGAGCAGATGCAATTGATAATGATGGATTAATAAGAGAGGATTCAGAGGCCTTTAAACGATTGCCAACTGCCTCCGGAAACTTGGAAAGTGTGCTTCCTCATATTGCACTTGGAGCAAACTCAGGAGCAGGTGGGGAGTTGAGTTCTCAATATCAGGTTCGTGGAGGTAATTACGATGAGAATCTTGTTTATGTCAATGATTTTGAAATTTACAGACCTCAGCTAATTCGAGCAGGACAGCAAGAAGGCTTGACCTTTCCGAATGCAGATTTGATTAGAGACCTTTCTTTCTCTTCAGGAGGATATGCTGCAAAATATGGTGATAAGCTTTCATCTGTTTTGGATATTAAGTACAAAAGACCTACCACATTTAAGTCATCGGCTTCTATGTCCTTACTAGGTGGTTCAACCCACGTGGAAGGAAGTCGATTGATTGGAGGATCAAAATACAGAAGGTTCAGATATCTGGTTGGTGCAAGGTTTAAGACAACTACCTATTTATTAGGTAGCCTTGATTTGTCTGGAGAGTATAATCCAAGTTTTACGGATATTCAGGGGTATTTTACCTTCGATTTGACTAAAGATCTGCAGATTGGTTATTTAAGCAACTATAATAGGTCCGTTTATCAGTTTCAGCCAAATGTACGATCAACTGCTATCGGACTGATTGATTTCTCTTTACAGTTATATTCAGAATTTGAAGGTCAGGAAGTGGATGATTTTACGAATTATACAAATGGACTTTCACTGACTTATCTGCCAGATCGGGATAAAAATCCCTTCTTTTTAAAATTATTGGCTTCCCGTTATTATTCGGATGAAAATGAACGGTTTGATATATTAGGATTTTACAGTCTTCGTGAAATAGAGTCGGATTTTAATTCCTCTAATTTCGGTGAGGTCTTAGGAGAGTTGGGCTCCGGTACACAGCATTTGTATGCTCGTAATTCTTTCAATGCACAGGTAACAAATGTTCAGCATAAAGGAGGTATAGAGCTGCAACTTGATCCAAAGGATGAATCTACCGAAGCCAGTCATTTCCTATTATGGGGTCTAAAGTATCAGAACGAACAGATCAGTGATCAAATCAATGAATGGGAGCGATTAGATTCAGCAGGTTATTCATTGAATTACGATACTTCTCAGGTTTTGTTGTATTACGTGTTGAAGTCTGAGAATGATTTGCAGTCGGATCGATTATTTGCCTATGTACAAGATACCTACTCCTGGTTTAAGGAGGATAAAGGGGAAATGAAGTTAACGGCTGGGGTTCGTTTAAATCATTGGACTCTAAATAAGGAGACCTTTATATCTCCAAGGATGCAATTCTTGTATAAGCCACTGAATCGCAAACGGGATATTTCCTATCGATTAGCTGCCGGATATTATTTCCAACCTGCATTTTATCGAGAACTGAGAAGACTTGACGGTACGCTGAATAATAATCTAAGAGCACAGAAATCAGCCCATGTAGTGGGTGGATTTACCTATGATTTCAATCCGGATCGTTTTGGTGGCAATGATTTTAGGTTCATAGTTGAGGCTTATTATAAAAAGTTATGGGATCTGGTTTCCTATGATGTGGATAATGTAAAAATTAGATACTCTGGAGAAAATGATGCGACGGGCTATGTAACAGGTATCGATTTTAGACTCAATGGTAATTTCGTTAAAGGAGCGGAATCCTGGTTTAATCTCTCTTTTTTAAGAGCTCGGGAATCCTTGAATGATGTTCAGCATATGGTTCGAGAATTGGGTACGCCTGAGGGGATAGAAGTTAATGATGTTCCAAGGCCAACCGATAGACTTATGAACATGTCGGTATTCTTTCAGGATTATCTTCCGAATAATGAGAATTTCAAAATGAACCTTAACCTGAGTATAGGTACAGGTCTTCCGTTTGGCTTGAAAGACAATAATCAGATTTACAGAAATACGTACAGGTTCAGACCTTATCATAGAGTTGATATAGGTTTTGCCTATCAGTTATACGGAGCAGGTAAACCGGTGAAAAACGTTAAGCATCCTTTGAGGTTTACGGAAAATGCCTGGATTAGCTTAGAGGTGTTTAATATGATGAATACCAAAAACGAAGCTTCTAGAACCTGGATAAAAACAGTCTTTAAGCAACAGTATGCAATCCCTAATTTTCTTACTTCTAGGAGATTGAATGTTAGAATGCGCTTTGATTTTTAAATCTGAAGCATTGGATATTAGATAGGGATTAGGTTTTACTGAGCTTATTTTAAGAAAAAGTAATGAGAAGTTGTTTAATTCTCTATAAATCTATAATTTTGCACTCGTTAAAAGCCTGATACCTGATTTACAGGTTGTTCGGGTTTGGTTAAACCATATAAATTTAGCTTTATGCCAGTTAAAATTCGCTTGCAGCGTAGAGGTCGTAAGAAAAGACCTTTCTATCACATTGTTATCGCAGATTCTAGATCTCCACGTGATGGTAGATTCATTGAGAAGATTGGAGTTTATAACCCAATGACAAATCCTGCTACTATTGACATTGACCGTCAGAAAGCATTGGATTGGTTGGGTAATGGAGCACAGCCTACACACACTGTAGGTGCAATTCTTCGTTACAAAGGGGTAATGTACATGAAGCACCTTCAAAGAGGAGTTGCTAAAGGTGCATTCACTCAGGAAGAAGCAGATAAGAAATTTGCAGCTTGGTTAGAGCAAAAAGAAGCTTCAGTTTCAAAGGCTATTGAAAAAGAAGCAGCATCTAAAGATGCTCTTAAGAAAGAGCGCTTTGGTGAGATCCCTCAGATCTTTAAAGAAGAAGTTGTAGAAGAAGCTCCAGCGGTTGAGGAAACAGCTGAAGAAGCTACAGCAGAAGCTACTGAAGAAACTACAGAGGAAGCTGCTACTGAAGAGCCTGCGGCTGAAGAAGGAGATGCTCCTGCAGCTGACGCAGAATAAGCTTAATGCACAAAAAGAAAAAAAGCTAGGCAATTGTCTAGCTTTTTTTTTATTTTTACCGAACTGAAAGAAATTTAAGATTTTATGTAATATATGAACCTGGCAGGAAATGTTCCTGTCAGGTTCATCTTAAAATATAGATAAGCATGCTTGCATTGGATAAACTTTATATGTCGGAGTTGGACAAGATAAAGGAGGAAGTACAGGCCTCAGATGCTCTGGCTCAATACCTAGATGAGGAGGAAGAATCCTTTTACCTGGAAATGAGAAATGAGTTTGAACCTAGAATGCTTGCTCTTTATGAGCAAGTTGCAAAAGAAAATCCTTTGCAATTAATGGCATTCGAGCAATATATCCTTGATGAAGCTTATGAAGGTTTATTCCTTCCTAAAGTATTAGGGTATGCTGTATTGAGAGGTGAACTAAATGCCGATTATAAGTATTTGGTTTCTCAAGATCAGTTCAGCGCTATATTGTTAGCAATTTGTAATTCTGCAAACTTTGAAATTTTGTCCAAACGTATCGGACAGACCGTGCAATTAGGTTTTGCATTGAGTTCTGATATATGGGTGACCTCTTTAGTTGAGCAAATCACTAACAAGCGTGTGAAGAACTTCTTGATGACGCAGAAGATGCCTCAGTATAGAGTATTTGAAAACAGAAGAGCACTTCATTTCAGATATAACAAGCAGTTTAAAGGAGAGATTTTCAGCTCTGCTGAATTCCCTAAGTCATTTGGTGAGTTTAAGGTGATGCACTTGCCGCTTCGTCACTTCTTATTAGGTCGCGCAATGTTGGCGGATGTAGATAACAGCTCTATCCTGCCACATATGAAGGAATTCCTTCAGTTGGAAGACATTCAGGGGAATGAAGAGTTGATCTATATCTTGATGATCTTTGGAAAATATTTCAACTATGATGAGTCAGTTAAGGATCTACTTTCTGCATCAATAGACGCTTGTATGGCTACGGATGCTGAATTTGATATCAAGTGGTTCAGTTATTTGGATGAGCTTTACGCAAGAGGTGTAGAGATCTCAAAAGATAATGCGCAGCAGTCTTTAGACCTAATCGGTGACAAAGGAGACTTGTTTGAGCGTTATTATACCCTTATTAAGGATGTCTCATCTAAAGGGGTCAGTGATGATAAAATAGTTGAATCTGTAAAGGTTTTCCATAGTTCTTACGAAGGTCTGTCAAAGCAAAACGTTGCTCTTAGGACAGCGATTTACAGAGTATTTGAAGAGGAGATGAAAGATTTAGAGCCTCTGCAGTATTCTCAGTTCTTTACTGTTTTCAAGCAAATGATTCCATACATTGAAAGCTTTAGAAATCAGCGTTTCAACCAAAATCTTAAGGATCTTTGTTTGAAGTTTGTTAAGAAATGTATCAAGACATTTACAGACAAACGTGGCAGAGACTATCAGGATGTTAAAAAGTTTGTAGCTACAAATTTTGTAGATGTAGGCTTTATGAAAGATAAAGAAGTTGTTGCCTTGTTTAAGACTAAGCGCAAGAAGAAAGCTGAATAATAAAAAAGCCTGACGAATTTTCGTCAGGCTTTTTTTATATCAGTGTCTCTATCATCCAAACTACTGGGATTAAGAAGAAGAATCCATCAAAGCGATCAAGTAAGCCACCATGCCCTGGCATGATATTTCCCGAGTCTTTCACGCCAGTATATCTCTTCAAGCTGGACTCAAACAGATCTCCCAATGTTCCAAAGATGCCTGCCGCAATTCCGAAAAATGCCCAGTTTAACGGATCGTAGCCGCTAATGTTTGCGAATATTACACCGACTATAGTACTTAAGACCAATCCACCAAAGAAACCTTCCCAGGTTTTATTTGGGGAAACTGCTTCTGCAAGTTTACGCTTCCCAAGCTTAGACCCAACAAAATAAGCACCAGTGTCATTGGCCCATATCAAAAAGATTAATCCAATAGCCAGTAGATTATTATAGCTACCCCGAACTTCTGCTAAATCCGCTAGAAGAAATAGAGGTAGACTTACATATACTGTAGCGACCAAAGGAGATGCTATGTTCTTTACAGGATTTTTGACATCTGCAAAAGTCCCGTGAATAAGAATTAATAAAATAGTTGCGCAGGCTATGGTCAATAGGATTTGTAAGCTTATGAACTGATTGAGGTAGAACAAACCGGCCAGAAACAGACCTGATGGTATGGCTGTTTTTAACACAGTGGATAAAGGACTTGATGTGCCATATTTTTTATCCAGCATTGCGGATAGTTCGAATGCACAAACAATGGATACAAATAACCAAAGCCCCTGGAAGCTCCAGTCTGAAAAATAGATAGAGCCCAATACAATAGGAGCAAATAAAGCTGCGGAGATTGTGCGCTGTTTTAATTTAGACATAGTTTGTTTTTAGAGTTGATCGGTTTCAACCCGATTCTGATTCCAGAAATAATATGAAGCAAGTCCAAACAATATAGTTCCTACTGCAAAGACCACAAAGTTGAAGTCCTCCCATTGTGGGCTTGCTGTAAGATCCATTTTGTCTTCCGCAAAATAAGTCAATACGACTTGTGAACCATTGAATATGAAATGCGCTATGATAGCAATCCAGAGACTTCCACCAAATGCAAGGAAATATCCAAGTAAAAGACCCAGGAAGAATCGAGGCATAAATCCTTGGAATTGCATGTGTATAGTACTAAATATAAGTGCAGAGACAATAACTGCTAAATGTACATTGAGTCCGTTATACCTCAGGATTCGTTGAAAAAGACCTCGGAACATAAGTTCTTCACCTATAGCAGGAGTTAGGGCCATAAGAACCAGTACAAATAAGAGTTCTGGGATACTATTTATCTGCAGCATTTGCTCAATTAATCCATTTGTTGAATCCTCCATATTGACCAAAATATCTGGCATAGGAATTTCCATGTTTACCAAATATAGAAATTGAGTAAGCGGCCAAGAGAGTATCGTGATTAGGATTGCGAGACCTATATTTCTTATATCTAAGGATTTATTTTCCGGGAAGTCTGGGTCTGTTTTTAATCCAGTAAAAGCCTTCCATTTATCTTTAAATAAAACAAAACCCAAAAATATTGCTGGTATCAAAAACGAAAAGACCTGACTAGCAAATGCCATCAATCTGACGGCGGTTTTATCTGGTGCAAATTCTGGTGAGGTAAGACTTTGAATATCATATCCCAAACCCATAATTACACCCAAGCTGGCAACCTGGCCCAGTCCGATCCCAAAGAAAAGAATCAGAAGCCAGATGAAAACTCTGAATCCCGGGGAAACAGTGTTGATAAAGTACTTTTGTTGTTCTTTAATATTCATATATGAGGTTTTCTTTTTCAATCACAAAATACAAATTCCTTAAAAGTCTTTTCAAAATAGATAATAGCTTTATTTTTGCTAAAATTTTTGAGATGACAAGACTAAGTGTAAATATTAATAAAGTTGCATTGATTAGAAATGCAAGAGGGGAGGATCTTCCAAACTTGGTACAAGTTGCAAAGGATTGTGAGTCATTTGGCGCTGAGGGGATTACGGTGCATCCAAGACCGGATGAACGCCATATCAAATACTCAGATATTCCAGAGTTGAAAGAGGTGGTTAGTACGGAGTTTAATATCGAAGGAAATCCTACGGATCGTTTTATGGAAATGGTCTTGAAGCATAAACCTCATCAGGCGACACTTGTTCCAGACAAGCCTGGTGCTCTAACTTCTGATTCAGGCTGGGATACCATTTCCAATGCTGAATTTCTAAAGGAGGTAACTGCAAAATTGCAGGATGCAGGAATATGTGTTTCCATTTTTGTAAATGCAAAGCCTGAGTTTGTTGAGGGGGCAAAAGCTGTGGGAGCTGATCGAATAGAGTTTTACACTGGAGACTTCGCAAGATCTTTCCATATCAATCCGGAAGAAGCTGTAAAGGCTCATGTGGAAGCTGCAAAAAAAGCAAACGAAGTAGGTATTGGAATTAATGCTGGGCACGATCTTAACCTAGATAACCTAAGATACTATAAAGAAAGCGTGCCCGGTTTGTTGGAAGTTTCCATCGGACACGCTCTTATTTCTGATGCCTTATATTACGGCTTTAAAAATACTATTCAAATGTATCGTGCTAAATTAGACTAAGCACTTACTGCAGAGAAGGCAATATCAAGCGCATCTTTCATTTTGCTGATTGCAAGGTCAAGATGTGCCTGGTCTTCTGCCAATGCTTTGCTTAAGAAACCTACTTCATACCCTGATGGGCCTAAGTAAACCCCTGTCTGTAACAACTCATGGTGCAATACCTTAAAGTATTCCATGGATTCTGCTTGAATAGCAGAAGATGTTCGGATAGTCTCTTCAGAAAAACACAGCCAGAATATAGATCCAATTCTTGCCACATTGAGGGTGTATCCCTTTGATTTTGCATGCGCTTCCAACTGATCTGCAAGATAAGCAGTTTGGTCTTCCATCATTTTATAGAACGAAGGATCTACAAGTTGCTTAAGACAAGCTAATCCCGCTGTCATTGCTACAGGGTTTGCAGATAGTGTGCCTGCTTGATATACAGCACCCAAAGGAGCTACATGGTCCATTATTTCTTTTGTTCCACCAAATGCACCTACTGGCAGTCCTCCACCAATGATCTTTCCGTATGTGATCAGGTCAGGTTGTATATCATAATATCCGGCAGCACCTTCAAATCCTACGCGGAAACCTGAAATTACTTCGTCAAATATTAATAGTACATTATACTTAGTACAAACGGCTCTGAGGAATTCAAGGTACTCCTTGCGTTGTATCAGAAGACCGTTATTTGCAGGAACAGGTTCGATGATGATACAAGCTATTTCATGTCCATGTTCTTTCAAGCAGTTTTCCACCGCTTCTTCATCATTAAGAGGAAGCACTATCGTCTCTTTCGCAAAGGCTTCAGGGATACCAGCTGAGGTACTAACCCCAAAAGTAGCCAAACCAGAACCTGCCTTTACCATCAGTGAATCCACATGACCATGGTAACAACCATCAAATTTTACGATTTTATCTTTTTGTGTGTATCCTCTGGCTAAGCGAATCGCAGACATTACGGCTTCCGTTCCAGATGATACAAATCGAAGACGATCAATATATCTGTTATGGTCAAGGATGAATTTTCCAAGTTCGTTACCATGTGCCGTTGGCGTACCGAAGGACATACCATTTTCGATGGTTTCAAATACGGCCTCTTTGATTTGCTTATTGTTATGGCCCAAAATTAAAGGGCCCCAGGAATTACAAAAGTCAGTGTATGTATTATTATCCTCATCGGTGATCGTAAAGCCGTCACCTTTCTTGATGAAAAGTGGTGCTCCGGATACGGATTTGAATGCCCTTACAGGAGAGTTTACTCCACCAGGGAAATATGCTTTTGCTTCTTCAAATAAAGTCTCAGACTTTGCTCTTTGTATTCTATTCTCAAACATAGTGCAAAAATAAGAACTTTAATGAATTGTTACTATGTAGAAGCGTAAAGTGAAGGTAAAAAAAAGAGACCTCTAGATGAGATCTCTTTTCTTGGTTTAATGTATTGGTTACCAATCAATATTTATTGTGCTCAGTTCCTTCAGGTTGCTAGGGTCACTAAAGTCATATTGTACCAAACCCTGTGCCCCAATCATAATCAAAAGGTTGTCTAATTCTGGAAGCGCAATCACATCGAATGCGAATTTTTCATCATGATGTTCGATTAGGTTTCTGTTCAAAGACTCTGGATCACTGATGTCAAACACTTTTAGTCCGTCTGCTCCGTCACACAAATAAAGTTCGTCGGAAGCTATACTCAAACCATGCGGATTGGTCATACTGAATGTTTTGACCAGAACTGGGTTCGTTTTAGAACTAATGTCTATCAAGTCTAGCTGGTTTGTGAATCCATCGCAAATATTACCACTTCTTAAGGTCACGTATGCGAAGTTGTCTTTTACGTAAACAGGGTCGCAGGCTCCAACATGACCTATTGAAGAAAGATATTGAGGCTGTGCTGCATTCTCTACAGATAAAATGTACATGCCATTGCTTGAACCTAGATACAGTTCGTTCTCATGCGCAAAGATGGTTTCAAGGCCCCAACCAACGTATTCTTCATTAACCAAAACGGGATCGTTATCTTCTGCCAGTTCAAAGGTGTAAATTTTATTAGGGTCTATTGTGTAAAGATAGTCTCCTCGGATGATGAAACTTGCCATTGAACCACTTGTTCCAGACCCTCCGCTTGAGGCATCATTAGAAAAGGCAACAGATGATTCTAGAACTAAGAAATCCTCGTCTCTAGCAAGTAGGTTTCCGGGACCAAAATTTTGTCCCCATGCTGATTGGTTTCTTTGTGATTCAAAGTCTTTACAGTTCATAAGCTCCACTTTTTTCACAGGCTTGCTACATAGGAAAAAAGAAGAATTTAGGTAGAACGGGTCGTCCATGTACTCTCTGAATGTGTTTTCAGCTATATGCTCGAGTTGTATATCTTCTAGATTGCTAATGTCGAATGTCAGTAGATCTAGCTGATTGTTTGCATAAAGCTTACCGTCTTTAATGGCAAAATCTGTGTTACCCATTATTTTAAGGAAGCTTAACTTTTCAGGGTTGTTTGGATCTGAATTATCAATGAAATGGATGCCTTCATAAAGTTCATTGATCAAGAGAAGATTATTGTAGAAATAAATCTTACCAGGTACATTGAGGTCTCTTGCATCTTGAAATTCTATGGAAGCACGTAATTCATTCTGAGTTACGTAAATATCCTCATGCTCGAAGGTGTAGACTAATTGTTCACATTTGTCCGTTTGACAAGAGAACATAATTGTAATGAATAGGAGGGTGATTCCTAAATGAGTTATTCGCTTCATTTTTATTTCTTTTTATAGCAAGACGTAGACAAAAATAAAATAGTTGGTATTGGGTAGATCGAATTATATGTTTTTTCTTTTAAATTTAAAACTAAGATGAATTATTAAGGCCATTTTAGTCGTTAATAATAAAACAATATCAAATTAACTGATTTTAAGTTAAATTGTTGATTAATAGTCTTTTGCAGTATGGATGTTAAAGTAGCAGAAAGTATAGCGGAGTTATTGTTCTCTAAAGACCTGGTAATTGTACCGGGCTTTGGTGGATTTGTCGCTGAAGAGGTAGGTGCTGATGTAGATCAGGTACTCGGAAAGATTAGCCCACCCTCAAAAAAGATAAAGTTTAACGATAATCTAATCGTCAATGATGGTATACTAAGTTCATTTTTAATGGATAAATATAGTCTCTCTAAGCTTTCAGCAGAGATGGAGATCGAGGATTTTGTTAAACGATCCAATAAATTATTAGATGGCAGAGAGATTATTGTTTTTCCAAATCTAGGTCGACTCTATAAAGATTTTCAGGGAACTTTTAAATTCCTTCAGGATAATTCCAACCACAATTCAGAGGTATTTGGATTGGGAGATGTTCACGCTCGACCACTAATACGAAATACAGCAATAAATCGACAGGTTGACCAAGCCAATAATCCAAATCAGCCACAAGAAGAGCAAATCAAGGTTGGTCCCGTTGCAACAACAAATCTTCGCTCAAGACCACCAAAGAAAAAGTCTGAAAATAATATTCTATTGGCAGTGTTGATGGCGACAGCTGTATTCATTCTTTTTGCTGTTGTTTTGTTTAAAGACACCTTGTTCAATGATCAAATGCCATCTTATAATTCTGAGGTGATTGAGGATCCGTTAGATGAGCCTGTTGTACAGACGGAAGATAATGATGAGTATGACGGATGGGATGATGAAGGGGTCACGGAATTAGAAGAGGAGGAAGTTGTCCGTGAAAAAGAAATAAGGGCCTGGAAAGAGGCAGAGATCGTGGTTGGGGTATTTGGAGATAAGAAAAATGCTGAATCTCTAATCAAACGAATCATCCAATCGGGATACGAGGCTGTATCTTTAGATAGGGGGACGGCAACAGCAGTAGCTGTACGATACGCGTTTGAAACAGAGGATGAGTTTAATACAAAATTTGAAAAAGTAAAGAAAGAATTCAACGATAAAGCATGGGTTTATTCCAAGGAGTAGATTTCCTGGGTATTGACTCCTAATATTTTGATTAAAAATTAAGATTGTTTGTTGAGTTAATTCATTTTAATTGTTACCTTTGCATCCGCTTTAAAAAATATTCATAAAGATGAAAGAGCAAGCAGCCTACTCCATACCAATTTTGGGATTGGTTGAGGGAGTACATGAGTATAGGTTTGAAATCAACGCTGATTTTTTTAAAGCTTATGAAGACAGCAGGCTTTCAGAAGGAGATGTTATTGTTGATCTGACATTAGAAAAAAGGACTTCACATATTGATATGGAGTTTTCAGTGTCAGGAAAGGCAAAAGTTTCTTGTGACAGATGTCTTGAGGATTTTGATCTGCCACTTGATTTTAGTGAGCATTTATTATTGAAATATTCAGAGGAGGAGAAAGAGGATTTTGAAGTTGTCTACATCCGTAGGGACAGAGATAGTTTTAACGTTTCTCAATATCTTTATGAATTTATTCACCTCGCTATTCCATTAGTAACTACACATGACATGGCAGACATGGATTGTGATCCTGAGATGTTGGCAATACTGGAAGCAAATGAGTTCGATCAGGAAGAGTTGGATGAAAATTCATCAAATTCTGCCTGGAGTGCTTTGAAAGACATAAAATTGGATTAACTTTGGCCTTTATTAAGGTCACCTTTATAGGAAATTAAACAACGTGTAAAATGGCACATCCAAAGAGTAAGATATCTAAGCAGAGAAAAAGAAAGCGTAGAACACACTATGTTGCTACAGCTCCAAACGTTGCAACTTGTAAGAACACAGGTGAGAAGCACTTGATGCACCGCACATATAAAGATGCTGAGGGCAACACTATGTATCGTGGTCGTATCTTAGTTAAAGCAACTACAGAGGAATAATTTAAAAGAATTATCATTTAGGATATAAGTGTCAGCTCCTTTCGTTTTTACGATTCGGAGCTTTCGCTATTTAAAGTCATAACAGTTAATCATGAAAACGATCATCAATACAGATAAGGCTCCTGCTCCCGTAGGTCCTTATAATCAATCAGTTCGCTTTGGCGATATCCTTTTTGTTTCCGGACAAATTGCCATAAACCCAGCAAATGGTGCATTACCAGAAGGTTTGTCTGTTGAAGAGGAGACCGAGCAGGTTATGCAGAATCTTAAAGCTATCTTAGATGAAGCTGGATTGAGCTTTGAAGATGCTTTGAAAGTTTCTGTTTTCGTTTCTGATATGAATAATTACAGTCGTATAAACGAGGTTTATGCGAAGTACTTCAATGAAGACACTGCTCCTGCAAGGGAATTGGTGGAGGTTGCAAACCTTCCGAAGTTCGTTCAAGTAGAAATCTCACTAATTGCAGGATTTAAAAAATAACCATTAAAATAGTTTATAATGAAAAAACGGATTCTCTCTTGTATCCAGCCAACCGGTGATATGCATCTTGGAAATTACTTTGGTGCAGTTAAGAATTGGGTGGATCTGCAAGCGGATTACGAATGTTTTTATGGAGTGGTGGATTACCACGCCATGACTATGCCCTATGACCCAAAGAAATTAAAGAATAATGTATGGGATCTGATCTTCAATTTGATCGGGGTAGGCGTAGACGTTGAGAATTTGTTTATTCAATCACTTGTTCCTGAACATGCCGAATTATCCTGGATCTTCAATTGTTTTACACCTTTTGGTCGATTAGGACAAATGACACAGTTTAAGGATAAGAGTAGTCAGAGTTCCGAGAAGTCTGAAGGATTCATATCTGCAGGACTTTTTACTTATCCAATACTTCAGGCAGCAGATATCCTTATTTATAATGCGGATTTCGTTCCAGTAGGAAAAGATCAGGAGCAGCACCTGGAGTTGACCAGAACGGTTGCACAACGTTTTAATAATCAGGTTAAGAAAGAATACTTTACTATACCTGAATGTCTGTTTACAGAGACTCCAAAGATCATGTCAACTGCTGATCCAAGCAGAAAGATGAGTAAGTCGGCAGGAGAGAAGCATTACATATCTGTCTTTGCTGATGAAGCACGTCTTCGCAAGCAAATTCGTTCAGCAGTCACGGACTCAGGCGATACTCTGGAGGGTGAAATGAGTGCAGGGGTTAAAAACCTGTTTGAAATACTGAGGGCTTGTGGAGCTGATGAGGCATATGCTGAAATGATGAAGAATCACGAATCTGGGGAACTTAGATATGCTGAGTTCAAGGATGTGGTAGCTGATGCAGTGGTAGGGCTTTGTGCTGAGTTTAAAGCTAGAAAGGAAGAGGCTCTAGCTAACAAGAAAGACATCAAATATAAAATCAAGCAATCTTCTGCAGAAATCAGAAAGACTGCTCAACAAACCATCAAGGACGTAAAAGAACTTGCTGGTTTAGGTAATGTAAAATTCTAAGGGAATGAAAATTTTCTGTATAGGGAGAAATTATGCAAAGCATGCTAAGGAGATGGGGGCAGAGACTCCAAGTTCTCCAGTAGTTTTTATGAAACCCTCTACGGCATTGCTTATTGAAAACAAGCCGTTCTATATTCCGGAGTTTTCAGAAGATGTTCACCATGAAATAGAACTGATTGTAAAGATTTGTAAGAATGGTAAACATGTTCAGCCTGCATTCGCTTCTTCTTATTATGAAAAAATTGGTCTTGGAATTGATTTCACAGCAAGAGATCTTCAGAAGCAATGTAAGGAAAAGGGTCATCCCTGGGAATTAGCTAAAGCCTTTGATCATTCTGCAGTCGTTGGGAAGTTTTTTGATAAGAAAGATCTTGATATGGACGGACTGAATTTTTCGTTAAAGAAGAATGGAGTTGATGTCCAGGTAGGTTATGTCAAGGATATGTTATTTTCAATAGATGAGTTGATTTGTTACCTAAGTAAGTTCTTTACTCTTCAGACAGGAGACCTTATTTTTACGGGAACTCCAGAAGGAGTGGGACAGGTGCAAATAGGTGATCAGCTAGAAGGCTTTTTATCTGTTGGAGATCACAAAGAATCCTGCTTTAATTTCAATGTTAAATAATTTTAAACAAGCAGGGGCCTTTTTGGCGGCATAATCCCAATATTTATTATTTTTATCGATCATTAAAAAAAATCATACTTAATGCCATATTTATTTACATCAGAATCCGTTTCTGAAGGACACCCGGATAAGGTTGCAGATCAAATCTCAGACGCATTGGTAGATCACTTCCTTGCTTTTGATCCAAATTCGAAAGTTGCCTGTGAAACACTAGTAACAACTGGTCAGGTTGTACTTGCAGGAGAGGTGAAAACAACGACTTATCTTGATGTTCAACAGATTGCACGCGATGTGATCCAAAGAATTGGATATACGAAATCAGAGTATAAATTTGATTCGGATTCCTGTGGTATTTTTTCTTCTATTCATGGCCAGTCTGCCGATATTAATCAGGGTGTAGACAGAGAGAGTCCAGAAGAACAAGGCGCGGGAGACCAGGGTATGATGTTTGGTTATGCAACGAATGAGACAGAGCACTATATGCCATTGGCATTAGACCTTTCGCACAAGATACTAATGGAGCTTGCTGCAATTAGAAAGGATAATGCATTGGGAATGGATTACTTACGCCCGGATTCTAAGTCTCAGGTTACGATCAAGTATTCTGATGACAACGTACCTATGGCGATTGATACTATAGTGGTGTCTACACAGCACGACGATTTTGACTCTGAAGCAGCTATGTTGGAACGCATCAAGTCTGATATGATCAATATTGTAATTCCAAGAGTTAAGGCTAGTTGTAAGGATTCTGTGCAGGCTTTATTTAATAATGATATTACCTATCACATCAACCCAACTGGAAAATTTATCATTGGTGGTCCTCACGGAGATACTGGTCTGACTGGGAGAAAGATTATTGTTGATACTTATGGAGGTAAGGGAGCACACGGTGGTGGAGCTTTCTCTGGAAAAGATCCTTCAAAGGTGGATCGTTCAGCGGCGTACGCTACTAGACATATTGCTAAGAACTTGGTAGCAGCCGGTGTTTGTGATGAGGTCCTGGTTCAGGTATCTTATGCAATCGGTGTGGCTAAGCCAACGAATATTTATATTCAGACTTATGGGACTGCAAAAGTAGATCTGAATGATGCAGAGATTGCAGATAAGGTAAGTACATTGTTCGATATGACTCCTTACGCAATTGAGCAACGTCTTAAGCTGAGAAATCCAATCTATTCGGACTCTGCAGCTTATGGACATATGGGGCGTATTCCTGAGGTTAAAAATGTATCCTTAAAGGATGGTTCCGGTAATGTGAAATCCATGGAGGTCGAGACCTTTACCTGGGAGAAACTGGATATGGTTGATCAGGTAAAAGCTGCTTTCGGCTTATAAAGAATATTATATACCTATGATTTGAGCAGGTTTGTCCGCAGTGGGCAAACCTGTTTTCTTTTTTTTGGAAATATATCAGACTCTTAACATTTCCCACCTTGAATGGCAATGAAATTATTTTTAAATTAATCGTATTGCCATCCAAATCGTTTCAGATTAAAAATCACTGAGTAATCATTCAAGACGAGTACGCTCGAGGCTTAATGCCTTTTGCACAAAAACACTATGAACATGAACAAACTAATGATTTCTAACCGTGTGTTAGACTCAATCAAAACGCATTTGGAGGTTTCCGCGCCCTATGTTGCAGGAGGTTTTTTCCTAGCTAACCTTACCAAAGATCAAGCTGAGGTTGTGGATTTTAAGCCTGCCCTTAATATCATAGATGGTATTCCTAACCAGTTTCTCTACAGTTCTGAGGATTTCGAATTGACTACTGTACTTGGCCATCAGCGTGCCTTACAGGTTTCAGGAGTCTACGCTTCCGTATCTTCCAAAGACTATGCTCCGGAACAATTATTTGTCAATAAAGCAGAAAATAATACCTATTATTTAGTAGGCGTCATTCAGAATAATGAATTAGTAGGAGTCGATGCCTATCATTACACATCGGATGCCTTTAATAAGTGTTCCTTAGCTATGGTGGAAGCCTTGGAAGTATAATCCATGTTATCCTTGCATGCGAATTCTGAGGTGCTTAGGAAAGTAATTGTTTATTCTATCCTTGAGAACCTTGCCCCAACCCAAATTCAAGCCATTATATTGCATAAGGTGCCATCCTTGACCCATAGCTTCTGAAACAGGTAATGTTTCCTTTCTTAAAAAGGAAACTGCTTGCTCCTTGTTTAATTCCAACGTAGGGAAAGTAGGTCCAATTAGGTTTGATAGTGCCAAAGCATGATGCGGAATTAGCTTGTTATGCTTAAATGTGCCCATAGGAGTGCCCACATGATATCTGTAAAGTCCCTGGCATATGAATTGAAACTCCCGTTTTAAAGCCTGTGGGAAGAAACAGAGTTCCTCTAAGTGATTTTTGAAAACCGTCAATGGCGTTTCCTTAGCAAGAAATTTTTGGACTTGTTCAACTTCTTTTTTTGTTAAAATATCTAGGCTTTTATCTCCTTTGGATTTGATTTTCATTTTAGATGCTGTTCGGTCAGCTCCTGCTTTGAAAATACTCATGTAGAAACCTTCTCCTTTGCACCTGTGTGGATATGCCTGATAGCCATAATCCATAGCGGTAAGTCCCCAAGCATCTTCTATTTTAATCTTTTCGTTGCTCAGTCCAAGATGCTCTTCAATCCAGGCTGCATTCAATTCATTTTCATGCTTATTATAAGTACAAGTGGAGTAAATTAGGATCCCTCCGGGAGCGAGTAAGTCAGCTGCCTCTGCAAGAATTCGTTTCTGCCTTGCAGCACAGAGGCTTACGTTGTTCTCAGACCATTCAGTACGTGCTTTTTTGTCTTTTCTGAATAAACCTTCACCTGAACATGGAGCGTCAACCAGTATTAGATGGAAAAACCCTTTTAGGTGGCTAAGGTCCTTTACATCATGGTTCGTGATGATCTGATTGCAATTGCCCCATTTATGGGTGTTTTCAATAAGAATCTTGTATCTGGAACTAATGACTTCGTTACTAACCAGTAGTGAATTATTATTTAAAATACTGGATACTAAAGTGCTCTTACCACCTGGTGCTGCACATAGATCCAATGCTCTGATAGAATCGTTCAGATTGACATGTTGTCTGATGGCTTGTTCGATAAACATGGAAGATGCTTCCTGCACATAATATGCTCCGGCATGAAAGCTTGGATCTAAAGTAAATATGGGTCTTTTACTTAGGTATACAGCGTCCGATGTCCAAGGGACATTTGCTTCGATATCCAGATCAAGTTCTGTTGATTTTATTGGATTCCTTCTGATTGAAACAGGAACTTCTCCATTGAGCACTTCAACAAATTGTTGATGTTCATCCGGAAGAATTTCCTGCATCTGATCGAGGAAAGCACTGTGCAATGCATCCATCCGATTTATCTTTTTTGCAAAGGTAATTAATTAATACCCTTCAAGGCTTGCCCCTTTTACAAAAAATCGCTCGATAGCTTTTTCTACCTCCGGATCCATAACCAATTCCGGTGCATGGTGTGGTTTTATTCGGGCATCCATGATCAATGATCCTTTACATCCCCAGTGCTTATGTTCTACAAAAGCATGAACACCATGAATATCATGCGATGGATTAGTCCTGGTGAATGCAGCCCATAGGAAGTTTGAGTAATCCTCTGCCATAAAAGTGCTGTCATCACATAAGACGATCAGTGGAAAACCTTTAAGATCAGTGGCTTCCAATCCTGAAGCTATTTCTTCAGCTTGCTTATATCCATTTTCTTTGTCGAAAGCAGGAACCTGAAGCGCCAAGATACCTGGTGCAATCAGTTTTGGATTACTGAATAGTTCATTGTCCTCAATAGTTGGTAGGTCCTGTCTGAGTGTTCGTATTGGATCTCCACAAGCTGCTATAACTACTTTTGATCCTGTATTCCATCCATCCCCTGAATAATCAAGTGTATCTATGGTTGTTTTAGTCTGGAAGTGCAGATCTCTTGTCCAGTCTATACGTTCTAAAATATGGGTAAAAAAGGCCTTTTCATCCTTTGCACTAAGTCCTTCTTTGTCATTGCTATTTGCGATAACCAAGAATTTGGCCAGGGAAGTTTGGCCTTTACCAAGAAGGTGATTGGCCTGTGTTAATAATTCCTCTGGTCTGATTTCTCGGAATGGCATATAACGCTCACTACCAACTACTAACAAGAGAGGATGTACACCAGCCTCATCAACTGCATTTACGTCTTTTATCCCAGGGAATTCACTTCCGGTCAATGGCTTAACGATCTTATGAATAAGGTATCCAAAGGAGCTATCCTCAGCAGGCGGTCTTCCTACAGCTGTAAAATGCCATATGGCATCTTTTCGATGGTAAACTTTATCAACATCTACAACTGGAAAATCGTGTTCCAGGCTATAATATCCAAGGTGATCTCCAAAAGGACCTTCTGGCATTTTTTCATCCTTGCGCACTCTTCCTGTTATTACAAAATCAGCATCAGCTGACAAGACATGCCCATCTACTGTTTTATATTTGAAACGTTTCCCAGCAAGCATACCCGCAAAGGTAGTTTCAGTAAGTCCTTCAGGTAAGGGCATGATAGCTGCAAAGGCATGAGATGGTGGTCCACCAATGAAAATGCTTACTCTAAAATCCTCTTCGGATTGATTATACTCCTGATGATGTACTCCAATACCTCTGTGTAATTGGTAATGCAGTCCAATTTCTTTATTAATTGCGTATTCATTTCCGCTAAGCTGTATTCGGTACATTCCGATATTGGACTTCATGATATTCTTGTCCTTCGGAGGTAATGTGAATACCTGTGGCAGAGTGACAAAAGCACCTCCATCCATAGGCCAACATTTGATCAAGGGTAATTGGTCAATGGTTGTTTCTCCGTATTCAATAGCAGCTTTTGTTCTAATCTTTCTTGGCAGGGCAGATATGGCTGTGAAAGGAGCACTAAGGTATTTGAATGGCGCTTTTAGGAAGCGAGTAGGGTCTGCCTTAAGTTGTACAACCTTACTAACCTTTGGTAAGGTAGATCTGAACAAGAAATCAGTTCGCTCAAAGGTGCCATACAGATTGGACAGCGCGGGAAATTTACTTCCTTTTATATTTTCGAAGAGAATGGCAGGTCCTCCTTGTTTGAAGATTCGCCAATGAATTGCGGCCATCTCCAGGTTGGGATCTACTTCTTCCTTTATTCTAATTAATTGTCCGTGTTTTTCCAGATCAGCTGCGCATTCAGCCAGACTATTATATCTCATAATTTATTTTCAGTCAGAGTACAAAGATACCACCTAAATCAATCAAAATGGCAACTTGTTTAGCGCAGAGGAAAAGAGCAATGATTTTTTACTTAAAGATTGCTTTATGGATTATTCATATGGTCTTCAACAAGCGCTCGTAGTCCGTTTATGGTATTGGTTGGACCTGCTTCAAGAGCCAAGTTGACCATCCAGGCTGGTATCGCACCACCAGGATCAGAACGTAAGACATATACAACCTCTGTTATTTCTTCATCATTCTCTTTTAGTATCCATCCCAATTCCATATCTATGATACGAACATGGTCTTCACGATCTTTTATGTCTTCTCTTGGAATGGCTATAGAGTTGGTCTTTATGTATTTTTTATCCTCACTGATCTTGTAATCTGAAAGGATATACATTTCGCGGTCATCGAAGGGCCAGGGGAAATCCACTACAGCATAGTATTGTAAGCTTTTATTGCTATAAGTTTCCACTAAACGGGCTTCAGTTGTTCTGTACACCCAATCATCATAAAGGTCTATCTCGTTTAGCAGCTCGAAAACAGTAATAGCAGGGGCATCTATAGTGGTTACTATTTTCAATTCCTTAATATCTGATTTATCGGATTCTCTATAATAGGTTTGAAGATCTTTTCCATCTTTGGATAAGATCCAGTCCTGCGCGGAGGTAATTGAGCACAATAATATATTGGTTAAAATCAGAAGGATTGTTCTTTTCATTATCGGGTAATTTAAAATTAGAACAGAAAAGTTGATTAAAAGATTATGCTTGCAATTATTTATTTACGAAATTGGTTATTGTACTAACACTGCATAAAAACTATAAAATACAACGTAGAATTATGAGACAATATTTGAATTTAATGCAACATATTTTGGACAATGGAACAGCAAAAGGAGATCGAACAGGTACCGGTACGGTAAGCTGCTTTGGATATCAAATGCGTTTCGACCTTAGTGAAGGTTTTCCCATGGTCACTACCAAAAAATTGCACTTAAAATCTATTGTTTACGAATTACTATGGTTTTTAAAGGGCGACACAAATGTAAAATATCTTCAGGACAATAAAGTAAGAATTTGGAATGAATGGGCAGATGAAAATGGAGATTTAGGTCCTGTGTATGGAAAGCAATGGGTGAGTTGGGAAGGAGCTAATGGAAAAACTGTAAACCAGATCAAAAACGTTGTAGAGCAAATCAAACAAAATCCAAATTCTAGACGACATATAGTTAGTGCATGGAATGTAGCCGATTTAGATGATATGGCCTTATGTCCATGTCATGCATTGTTCCAATTTTATGTAGCAGACGGTAAATTATCCTGTCAGCTTTATCAGCGCTCTGCTGATGTGTTCCTGGGTGTTCCATTTAATATTGCCTCTTACGCTTTACTTACACTAATGATTGCTCAGGTTTGTGATCTGGAGCCAGGGGAGTTTGTGCACACTTTCGGAGATGTGCATTTATACAATAATCACCTTGATCAAGCCAAGCTACAATTGGGTCGAGAGCCAAGGCCATTACCTCAAATGGTTCTAAATCCTGATGTGAAAAATATCTTTGATTTTGAGTTTGAAGACTTCGAATTAAAAAATTACGATCCACATCCACATATTAAAGCTCAAGTTTCTGTGTGATTCGCTGATTTTCATTAACTTAGCGCGCTCAAATCAAGTTAGCCTGCCTTAAATATTCTTGTTAGACAAGATTATCGACATGTTTAAGCAATTTAGAATCGGTCTAAATAGCACAATACCTTGTACTGTATTGGTAAATATTGTTGCGGTTTTTATCTTTGCGCTGACAGGAAAATGACACTAGTCAAAGAATTAGATATACTACAGAAATAAATTTAGTAACAGATGATTCAAAGATCATTGATTTTCAGAATTTTACTCCTCTTGGTTTTCTTGCCTGGAGCAACGATTTTCGCTCAGGATGCGGCTATTGCCGAGGGTTCTAGCCTGTTCAAAGCTAATTGTGCTTCTTGCCACAATAAGAACATGAAGGACGATCTTACCGGACCTGCATTAGGTGGCGTTGAGGAAAGATGGGCAGATTATCCACAGGAGGACTTGTATGCATGGATTCGTAATTCACAAAAGATGATCGGGGAAGGTCATCCTCGTGCAGTTCAGTTGTTCAACGACTGGAATAAATCTGTGATGAACTCCTTTACTCAGTTTTCAGATGAGCAAATCGCAAATGTACTTGCTTACATCGATTACCAATATAATTTCGTACCTGTGGGTGATGATCCTAAAGGACCTGTTGTGACAGAGGAAGAGGATAATTCATCTTTATTCCTTGTTATCACGATCGGACTAATCGGATTAATCTTAGTATTGATGCGAGTAGCTTCTAAGCTTAACGTAATGGTTAAGGTAGAAGAGGGAGAGGAGCTTGAGCCAGAGCGCACATTATTCGATGTACTGACTTCTAAGTCTATGATTGCAACATTTGTGTTGATCGCTGTAGTTGCAGGTGGATCTATGATGGCAGATAAAGCAATCAATCTAGGTCGTCAGCAGGGATATATGCCTGATCAGCCGATCAAGTTCTCACACGCAACACACGCAGGTTTGAACAAAGTAGATTGTAACTACTGTCATGATGGTGCCAGAAGATCTAAGCATTCAGTTATTCCAGCTGCGAATACTTGTATGAACTGTCACAAGGCTATTAAGAAAGGATCAACTTACGGTACTGCCGAGTTGACTAAGATATTTGCTTCTATCGGTTTCGATCCTAAATCAGGTACTTACCTGGAGGATTACGAGAACATGGATGTAAAAGAGATTGAAAAAATCTTTAAGACATGGATCGAGAGCCAATCTGATGAAACTGACCCAGAGAAAGTTGAGGCTCAGGTAGAAGAAGAGTGGGATGCTATCGTGTCTTCACTTACTAATGATAGAAAAGACGATTTCCGCGGACCTATTGAATGGATCCGTATCCATAACTTACCAGATCACGTTTACTTCAATCACGCACAGCACGTAAAAGTTGGGCAGGTTGAATGTGAGAGCTGTCACGGTAAAGTTGAGGAGATGGAAGTTGTAGAACAATATTCTCCGCTATCTATGGGATGGTGTATTAATTGTCACCGTAAAACGGAAGTTAAGTTTGATGGTAATGAATATTACAAGTCTTACGAAAACTACCATAATCAGTTAAGCGCTGGTGACAGAGAAAAAGTGACTGTTGAGGAGATCGGTGGTCTTGAGTGTCAAAAGTGTCACTATTAATCAGTGCTTGCTCTGATGAGCGTCAATTAATTATCAATTTGTAAAAACTCTACTTCAATAAAAATGAAGAATAATAATAAAGAAGTTTGGATTGGTCATAACGACATCAACAATCCGGAGTTACAGGAAAGAGCAAAGCAAGAGTTTGCAAACACACTACCTGTAGTTGATTCAATGGCGGATGAGAAGGTAATGGAATCTTCAACGAATCGTCGTGATTTCCTTAAGTACTTAGGGTTTGGACTTGGAGCTGCAACTGTTGCAGCATCTTGTGAGATCCCTGTGAAAAGAGCAATACCATATGTAGTTAAGCCAGACGAAATCGTTCCTGGCGTAGCTTCATACTATGCATCTTCTTTCGTAAGAGGTGGTGAGTATGCTTCAGTACTTGTAAAAACACGTGAGGGTCGTCCAATTAAGATCGAAGGTAACAGCTTGTCTCCGGTATCCCATGGTGGTTCATCGGCAAGAGCTCAGGCTTCTGTTCTAGACCTTTATAATGTTAATCGTATTCAGGCTCCTACCAAAGCGTGGGCTGACATGGATAATGATATCAAAGGTGCATTAGCATCTTCTAATAATATTCGTATCGTAACGAACACGAACATGAGTCCAACAGCTAAAAAAGCAATGGGCGAGTTCATGGCGAAATATCCAAACGCTAAAGTGGTTACTTACGATGCAGTTTCTGCTTCAGGTATGTTGGAAGCAAACGAGGCAAGCTTCGGTATTGCTGCAGTTCCTGCTTACCACTTCGAAAAGGCAGATAATATCATCAGCTTCGGTGCAGACTTCTTGGGAACATGGATTTCTCCAACTGAGTTTGCTTATGGATATGCAAAGAACCGTAAAGTTGATCCTAAGGCTGAGAAGCCAACAATGTCTCACCACACTCAGGTTGAATCACACATGTCATTGACAGGTTCAAATGCGGATAACCGTATTATGGTTCGTCCTTCTGAGCAAGGTGCAGCAATTAAAGCATTCTACAATGCACTTGCTGGAAACAGCATGGGTTCTGAGCTAAATGAGAAAGCAAGAACTTCACTTAAGAAGTTAGCAGATAAAGTAAAAGGTGCTACTGGTAAAACACTTGTAGTTTCTGGATCAAACAATGTTGCCGAGCAGGTTGTAGTAAATGCAATCAACGAAATGTTGGGTAGCTACGGAAATACAATCACATTTGATCGTATTTCAAATCAGCGTCAGGGTATCGACAGCAATGTTACTGCTTTGATCAGAGAAATGAAGTCTGGTGCAGTTGATGCAATGATCGTGATGGATGCAAACCCTGCATATGATCTTCCAGAAGCGAAGGACTTTGCTGATGCAATGGCTAAAGTAAAGACTTCTGTTTACCTTTCAACAGTAATGAACGAAACGGGTGCGCTTTGTAAGTTTGTTGCTCCTACACCTCACTACTTGGAGGCATGGGGTGATGTAGAGCCTAAGCGTGGTATGTTCAGTATCATTCAGCCAACAATTTCTCCTTTATTTGACACTAGACAAGGTGAGGAGTCTTTATTAGTTTGGGCAGAAAGTGCAAACCTAAATGCAGATTCTGATCAACCATACTATGATTATCTGAAATCTAACTGGGAAGCAACTGTATTCCCAATGCAAAATAACTTTATGTCTTTCCAATCTTTCTGGGATAAGACATTACACGATGGTGTATTCACAGCAAATGTATCTGCTCAGTCTGCTTCTAACAGCGCTGACGTAAATACATACCTTGCACAGATCGCTAAGCCTGCTCAGGGTAGCGAGGTTGTTCTTTTCGAAACAATCGCAATGGGTGCTGGAGAGTATGCTGAAAACCCGTGGTTACAAGAGATGCCGGATCCGGTAACGCGTACCACTTGGGGTAACTACTTTGGAATTCCAATTTCTTGGGAAGGTGGTAACAGCATGGTTACTTACAAAAACCTTAACCAGGAAGAATATAAAGGTTATGCTGATATCGTAGAAGTATCCGCGAATGGTGTAGCTCAAAATATCACTTGTATTGCTTCTTTCGGTCTTGCTGAGAATACATTCTCTGCAGCACTAGGATTCGGAAGAACGGTAGTTGGTTTTGCAGGTGAAGGTGTTGGAACAAACTCTATGTCTTGGTTGACAAGAGATAAGAGCGGAAACGTTCAGTACTTCAACGCACTAGATGCAGAGCCAAAGGAAACTGGTCTTGTTGACAGAGAATTCCCTTGTGTTCAGTACCACCACACTTTTGGTATCACTGGACAGGAAGATGGAAAAGAGATCAACGTGGATGAGAAAACACTAATGACAATTGGTGAAGGTTTCCAAGGTGGACTTACAGATCGTTCAATCATCTATCAGGCGAACTTGAGCGAGGTAAGTGATCTTAAAGCTAAAATTGCTGAGAAGCGTGCAACAGCTAAGCACTTAAATGATGCTACGCTTTATCCGTACGAAGAATACAATGAAAAATACTACAGCCAGGGTCATCACTGGGGTATGGCAATCGATCTGAACGCATGTATCGGTTGTGGTGCTTGTCAGGTGGCTTGTGTTGCTGAGAACAATGTACCTGTAGTTGGTAAAACTGAGGTATCTCGTCACCACGAGATGACATGGTTGAGAATCGACCGTTACTTCTTCGGTGATCACGAGAATCCAAATACAGTATACCAGCCGATGATGTGTCAGCACTGTGATAACGCTCC
>OMKD01000375.1 GCA_900299495.1 Sphingobacteriales bacterium | reverse complement strand
ATTAATTTATCACACTTTTAAGAAGCTTGTCAATTTGTTTTTGGTGACGATCAAAATGGAATTCTATAAAGTTTAGGGTTCCATTTAGTGATATACGTCCTACTAAAGGATGTTTATGGATTTCTTTTTTCCAAAAGGACTGATCAAGTGCATTTAATAATTCGTATAGGTTTCTACGGATTTTTTTCCATTCATTCATAAGATAGGCTAAGTCGTCAGGTAGCTCTGATCGGGTAGGTTGTACTATTTTAGGTGCAGGCCATTTTATTGGAGTTCTTATGTAGATATTTAGCTTAAATTCTCTGATTTTCGTTCTAAACGAAACCTTTTCAAGTTTCGAAGGGTCCAATATTTTTTTAGAAATATAGCGGTAAGTTCCACCTTCTGCCATCATAAGGTGTTGTATTACCTGTATGATACTCCATGTTTTTGCATTTAATTTTTGGTTGAGTTGCTCGTGTGTTAATGAGGATATTTTTTCTTCCAGAGCAGTAAGTTTCTCTGTAAGTCTGTTGAATTGAATCTCCGATTTATTTACCATTATTAGTGTTCGTTTTTCTTAAATTAGTCAATATTTATAAAACTCTCACAAAAAAGAATATATGAAACTGAGGCTATTTGGATTTTTTATGATTTTTATCAGCTCTTCCATATTTGCTCAAGAGGATAAGAAATGGGATGTGAATAATCCTCCAGGGGATTACAAAGATTATTCAATTGAGTTGACAGAAGGAACCTGGATGAATGTGGATGTAAGCCCAAATGGCGATAACATCGTTTTTGATTTGCTCGGTGATATTTATTCCATGCCTGTCGAAGGAGGAGAAGCAACTATTCTTAGGAGTGGAATGGCTTATGAAGTTCAGCCCAAATTTAGTCCTGACGGATCAAAGATCTTATTTACTTCAGATACAGGTGGAGGAGATAATATCTGGGTAATGAATGCTAATGGATCTGATGCCAGACAAATAACCAATGAAACTTTTAGACTGCTGAATAACGCTGCATGGACTCCTGATGGTGAATATTTTGTTGCAAGAAAGCATTTTACTAGCCAACGTTCTCTAGGAGCAGGGGAGATGTGGATGTATCATATTGATGGTGGAGCTGGTTTCCAGCTGACCAAAAGGAAGAATGATCAGCAAGATGTGAATGAACCGGTCTTTTCGCCTGACGGACGTTATTTGTATTACTCAGAGGATATGTACCCAGGTGGATATTTTCAGTACAACAAAGACCCCAATAACCAGATCTATGTGATCAAAGAGTATGACCGTGAAAAAGGTAGTTCGAAAACAATCATCAGTGGTCCTGGTGGAGCTATTAGACCTGTAGTTTCCAGAGATGGATCAAAGATTGCATATATAAGAAGAGTACGGACAGAATCTGTGCTTTACATTTACGATAGAAATACAGGAGCGCATACTCCAATCACAAACAAACTTTCTAAGGATCAGCAGGAGGCTTGGGCTATTTTCGGTGCCTACACGCACTTTAATTGGACTCCAGATGATCAAGCCATTATTTTCTGGGGACAAGGTAAAATATGGTCTGTAAATGTGGATACTAAGGCCTTGAGTGAGATACCTTTTTCTGTTAAGGCTAATCATAGAATTCAAGAAACAGTCAAGTTTGAAAACAAGGTATTTGAAGAATCAATAGAATTAAAAGTACTTAGAAACCTGCGTACTTCTCCAGATTCAAAAGAAGCTTTGTTTACGGCAGCGGGATATCTTTATGCATATGATTTTGACAAGGATAAAATAAGTCGAGTTAATGATAGCGATGAATTTGAGTTCGAGGCAGTGTATAATAGCACAGGTACAATGATTTGCTATGTAACTTGGGATGATGTGAATCAGGGAGCTGTAGTCCTTCAAAACCTTTCGACTGGTGTGAAGAAGGTTCTTACCAAAGAACCGGGTATATACAGAACCCCTTCTTTTTCTCCGGATGATTCTAAAGTAGTCTTCCGCAAAGATGGAGGAAATACGCATCAAGGATATAGGAATAGTTTGAATCCAGGTATTTATATAGCAGATCTAAAGTCCGGAGCTATTTCATTTGTTCAATCCAATGGAGAATATCCTGTTTTTACAGCAAATGGAGATAGAATCTTTTATCAGACGGGAGGCTTCTTATTTGGAAGTCTGACAAAGGCCTATCATAGTATGAAATTGGATGGTACAGATAACAAAAAACATGTAGATAGCAAATATGCCCAACGCTTTAGTGTTTCTCCAGATAACAAATGGATTGCATGGTCCGAGTTGTATAAAGTATACGTTGCTGCTTTACCGATGACTGGTCAAACTATTCATCTGACATCTAAGTCTACCACGCATCCGGTTCGTTTATTAGCAAAAGATGAAGGCATTAATATTCATTGGTCTTCGGATTCTAAGACATTGAATTGGACAATGGGTAATAGCTATTTCAGTAAAGACTTGGCAACTGGAGATGATGTTGAGGCAACTGAAACAAAGATTAGCTTAATTGAAGCCGCAGATCAACCTGAAGGTGTTATTGCATTTACGAATGGGCAGATAATCACAATGAACGGTGGTGAAATTATTGAGAATGGAACTGTACTGGTTGAGGGGAATAAAATTGTAGCTGTGGGGCCTTCCAGTACAATTGATATACCCCGATCAGCAAAGCTTATCGATCTTAAAGGTAAAACCTTGATGCCAGGTTTAATTGATGTTCATGGTCACCTGGGTAATTTCAGATATGGAATTAGTCCTCAGCAGCAATGGGAGTACTTTGCAAATTTAGCTTACGGGGTAACGACTGCACACGATCCATCATCTAATTCAGAGATGATCTTCTCACAATCTGAGATGATTAAGCTGGGAAGAATGGTAGGTCCTCGTTTGTATTCCACAGGAACGATCTTATACGGTGCTGATGGCGACTTTAAAGCTGTGATTACCAGTTTAGATGATGCTCGTTCTGCACTAAGGCGTACCAAAGCATACGGTGCTTTTTCTGTGAAAAGCTATAATCAACCTCGTAGAGAGCAAAGACAGATGGTCTTGCAAGCAGCCAGAGAATTGGAAATGTTGGTTGTACCGGAAGGCGGATCTTTCTTTTATCACAATATGAGTATGGTTTTAGATGGTCATACGGGCGTTGAGCATAATTTGCCAGTTGCTCCATTATACAAAGACATTACAGAAGTTTGGTCTAAAACGAAAGCACACAATACACCAACCTTGATTGTTAATTATGGTGGTGTAAACGGAGAGTTTTATTTTTACCAGCATGAAAATATTTGGGAGAAGGATAGATTACTTTCCTTTATGCCAAGAGGAATCCTGGACTCCAGATCCCGACACAGAACAATGATTCCAGAGGAGGAGTATCAAAATGGACATATACTTACTTCTGAATCCTGTAAGCGATTGACAGATGCCGGAGTACGGATCAATTTAGGTGCACATGGCCAATTGCAGGGGCTTGGTGCGCATTGGGAGCTGTGGATGTTTGAACAAGGTGGTATGACGAATATGGAAGCTTTACAGGCAGCTACTATCAATGGTGCCATATATTTGGGAATGGATAAGGAAATTGGTTCAATTGAATCTCAAAAACTGGCAGATTTAATTGTGATTGATGGAAATCCATTGGATAATATTCGAGATACAGAGCGTGTAGTATACACCATGGTAAATGGACGATTATACGACGCAGCAACAATGAATGAAGTGAGTGATAAGTCTAAGAAACGCAAAGCTTTTTATTTCGAAATAGAGTCTGGAGGGCAAAATTTCCCATTCTTTGAACAGACCAATTCATTTATGAGGCCGTCTTGTCATTGTCATCAGTAAATAAAAAATGCAGACACTATTCGGTGTCTGCATTTTTTATTATTCTTTCTGATATCAATTGATAAAGCTCCTTTAACTTAGGGTCTTCCTGTAAAAGATTTAAGTGTTGTTGAATGGTATCTGTATCCTGTCTTGCCGCAGGTCCTGTTTGTACGGACGAAGGATTGTTTTCTATTGCCTTTTGAGCTGTTTTCAAAATCAAGGGCCTTAGCAGTTCAAAATCAATATTGTGTATT
>OMKD01000374.1 GCA_900299495.1 Sphingobacteriales bacterium | reverse complement strand
TGAGTTGTTTGTGATTCCTTCTTGTGGGCATGTCGTAAATGTTGAACAACCAAAGATTTTCAATAAAAAATCAGTGGGTTGGTTATTGAATAATTAATAAACCATTTTAACACATTACATATGAAAATAAATTTAACATTTATTTGCTTTCTCTTTCTGTCTAATTTCCTAATTGGGCAACCGCTGCA
Organism: Sphingobacteriales bacterium; assembly: GCA_900299495.1. GTDB lineage: Bacteria > Bacteroidota > Bacteroidia > Chitinophagales > Saprospiraceae > AM-2324. Next base: position 2,973 of record OMKD01000374.1, on the reverse strand, counting down.
TTGTGATGGAACCCGATACTTGGATCAGGTATTTGATGAAGTTACAGAAACGCTAAACATAAAATTCGGAGAGAATACGACTGTTTCAGGAGTGACTAAAGAATTAATGGTTGATGTTTTTGAACCTACAGCAGATGGTGTGACAGAGAGACCATTCCTTTTACTGCTGCATGGTGGTGCTTATGTAGGAGGGGAAAAAGAATCATTGCATGATATTTGTAGAAACTATGCAAAACGTGGGTACGTAGCTGCGACAATGTCATACCGCCTGTTTGACGGACCGCTAATTCCCCTACCGGATTCAACAGCTTTAATTGAGGTTGTTATTCAATCAGTAGAGGATGCTTATGCAGGTCTTCGTTTTTTCATAGACGATGCTCAGAATGATAATACATTTGGTGTAGATACAGACATGATTTTTATTGGTGGGGTGTCTGCCGGAGGTATTACAGCAATTCATACTGCTTACATGGATGAAAATGATGATGTGCCTGATTTTATGACTGAGTTTATCGATCCTGTATTTGGTCTTGGAGGTAACTCTAATGATTTAACAGACATTGATCCTGTTGTGAAAGGTGTATTGAATTTCTCCGGAGCAATCTATAACACTTCTTGGATGGATGCAGATGATGAGCCTATATTTAGCGCACACGATGATGGCGATAATGTAGTTCCTTATGGTATTGGATTTGCAACGCCTTTCTTTGGAATTCCATTGGTTTCTTTGCAAGGATCACAAGCTATTGAGGCGAGAGCTACAGAGCTTGAAGTACCAAATGTCTTGGTTACATTTGAGAATTCTCTAGGTCATGTTTCATACTTCAATAACCTGTCTTCAGATAATGCAACCGAAGTATTCACTAGTTCTAGTGTTTTCCTAGAAGGTATCGTTTGTGAAGGGATTAGTTCAACAGATTCAGCGCTTGAGCTAGAGACTTTCAAAGCGTTTCCAAATCCAGGTGTAGACCAAATACAAATTCAGTTTGATGATGCTATCGGTCTAGAGCTAATTGAGGTATATAATCAGTTTGGACAGCTTGTTAGCCAAATATATCCTAACGAGGGCTCATCCATTATATCTAAGTCAGACATTGGTAATGGATTGTTTATTGTCCGAGGGAAAAATAAAGCCTCGATGGAAATAATAAGTCCAATAAAAATAATAATGCATTAATTGCTAAAAACCCTGAAATGTATTTTCAGGGTTTTTTGTTTTTATCTCTTTATTCAATTCAATGTTATATGAGCTATAAGTTCTTTTTTCGATTGCTTTATGTTGCAGTCCTTTTTTGTGGTGTTATCTCTTGTTCAAACGAGGTTGATGCTTCTCAAGAAGCTAGGGAAGATTCAATAAGCGTCTATGATATTAAGTACCCACTTCCTAATCTTATGGTAAGTGGTCACAGAGGAATTAAAAATCATCCTGAACTACCCGAAAATTGTCTGGAGTCCTTCGGTGAGTTACGTAAGCAAGGAAATCTGATAATTGAATGTGATGTGCATAGATCGAAAGACACTGTGCTCCTATTAATGCATGATAATACCTTGGACCGAACCACAACTGGTAGTGGTCGGGTTGTCGACTTCGATTGGGCAGACTTAGATGATTTACAGTTAAAAATTGGTGATGATATTACCGATTATGGAATTCCTAAATTTGAGGACATACTGGATTGGGCGGTTGAATCTAAAACAATTCTAAGTGTTGATATCAAGCGTTCTGTTCCTGTGGATCTGATCATAGAGAAAATCAGAGCAAAAGGTGCTGAAGATTATTGTATGCTTATCTCATACACATTGAAACAGGCTCAAAAAGTCTATAAATTGGCTCCTGAGCTCATGCAATCCGTATCCATAAGGAACTTAGAAGAATACTATCGTTGGAAACAGTCTGGTATTCCTGCCAATCGAACTATTGCGTTTACAGGAACAAGGAGATCTCCTGTTGAATTATATGATCAATTACATTTAGATAAGATTGCCTGTATTTTTGGAACACTCGGAAATGTAGATGCTCAAGCAGAAAGACAGGGAACTGATGTTTACCGCGAATTAGTAGAAACAGGTGTAGATATCTTTGCTACGGATAGGCCATTGGTTGTTCTCGATTTTTTGAATAACATGAAAGAAAAATAAATATTAAAATTTTCTTAATGTTTTTGATTTGCTTTCCATTAAAAGAATATTTTTCAATATTTGAAATAGAATCTCATTGTAATTAATACGAATGATTGCTAATCACTAGCATCAAAAAATACATATGCAATTAATGAATCCTGAGGAATACTTCCTTGGGATTTTCTTTTTTAAACTGATTTGAACTAAAATTTGTTGTGAAAATAAAAACCATGGCATTCTTACTATCAAATCTGTTCTTTCTGTTCATGTCAAACTTTATAATTGTAGATTTTTCTGAAGGTGATTCTCTCGATAATTGGTATATCGTAGACGATGGTGTAATGGGAGGACTCTCACAAGGAAGTATTACCCTTAGTGATGAGGGATATGCTCTTTTTTCGGGGACTATTTCCTTAGATAACTATGGTGGTTTTTCTTCGGTCAGATACAGACCACAAACCATAGATGCAAGTAAATATTCAAAAATTGCTATTAAATTAAAGGGTGATCAAAAGAAATATCAGATTCGTTTAAAGACATCCTCTGGTGATTATTATTCCTATGTTTCTGAGTTCACTACCAAAGGTGAATGGGAGTCGGTTGTCATTGACCTGAATGAGTTTTACCCTAGCTTCAGAGGTCGAAAGTTACGCAAGCCGAATTTCCAAAGTAAGAGTATTGGAGAAATTGGCTTTTTGTTCGGTAATAAAAAGGTAGAAAGCTTTGCACTTCAAATTGAGAAAATCTACCTGTTAAAGTAAAACTAATCAGTAAACATTCTAATCTAAACCTATAGTCTTTACTGTAAATTTATTTAGCATAGGTTATCCAATAGAAATAATCACTTCCAAG
>OMKD01000373.1 GCA_900299495.1 Sphingobacteriales bacterium | reverse complement strand
TTCACGGGCAGATTTCTGAAATGATTTTATCCGTTTGAGATGACCTGGAAAGAACATCCCCTTTGCAAGAACAAGGCCAGCTCCTCCACTTAATATAATAGCAGGAATCTCTGTCGATCCGTGCATCCAAATGGCGAGGAAAGATTCAACACCAAGCCCTTCTTTTATGAACATATACTGAAAGGCACCCACCATAACCCCATTTTTAAGCAATACATAAAAACTACCCAATCCTCCGGTTATACCAAGTACAAAGCTTAGTAAAGCCACATACATATTATTGAAGGTGATGTAGATTTGCATTGTTATGGGGTCCGTATCCTTATATACATACATTGGATCGCCCTTTTTTATATTTTCAAGGGTCATATCCACATAGTTATCCCCAAGAATTTGCCTTATAAAACTCAGGTTCTCTTCCTGTTCGGCAGAAAGTGCGCCAATAACCATGAACAATAAGAATGTTATTAGACTTATCTGAAGTGGTTTTCTCGCATTATATAGTCTGTAAGGTAAAAGGGTGCCGAAGAAATAGCTAAGCCCTTTGCGTTTGAATTTATTGTTGAGGAACTGCAGGTTAAGATAAGCTGCAAAGTTGTTGAGTACCCCTTTGATAGACCGAGAGTTATAGTAGGTTTTTGAAAAGGAATAGTCTTCCCCCATTTTCAAGAAATCCTCACTCATCTTACCCGGCTGATCTTTTAGGGTATTGGATTGAATATCATCTGAAAGCGTTTCCCAGCGCTCTAAGTTGTTTTTTATGAACTTGGACTCTTTCATTAAATGCTTTGGCTTTTCAGATGTTTCCGATCATTTTGTTACATTGTAAATATAAATAAAACTTGGTCCTATACAATATTTTATAGTGTGTAAAAAAGTATGAAGAGTATTAGTATTGAAAGTAGTCAGGGCGTTTTGATCGATTATAATCTATCCTCTGTAGTTGCAAGATTTGGAGCCAGTTTTCTGGACATGATTTTGTATTATGTATATGCCTTTGTCGTTGCTAGTATGTTCGGGAATTTTGAATTTGCATTCATTCTTCCTTTGATTTGCCTTCTTTCATTTATGCTTTATTACATTTTAATGGAACAATATGCAGGAGGACAAACTTTGGGGAAGAAGGCTGTCGGTATTCGTGCGGTTCGTGTAGATGGACAACCACTGAGCTTAGTAGATTCTGCAATCAGAGCTTTCCTTTTATTATTTGAAGGGTTTTTCACATTAGGTAGTTTAGCTATTCTTATCTCAGGGACTTCAAGAAATCGTCAACGCCTGGGAGATGTCGCATCAGACACGGTTGTTGTAAATGTTCCAAGTAAAAATTCCTTGAGACTCTCCCGTTTGAATCAATTAGAGGAATTATCAAAAGATGAGGTTGTCTATAATGAGGTGTTGGTATTCTCTGAAGAAGATATGCTGTTTATCAAAAATGCCATCAACGAGTATACTAAATATAAGGATGAGATCCGTGCACAGATTATCCACAGTTTGGTGGAGAAAGCGCTTCTGAAAATGGATCTTAAAATCGAAGTCAAAAATAAAATCGCCTTTCTGAAGCAGTTGATAAAAGATTATGTAATTCTAACTCGCTAATTTCTTGATCTTTTATGTTAATTTTGCCCTTCAAATAATAGTATAATGGGCAGAAGAAGGAAAAATAAGATCTATCAGGGGATTGAAATCACAGGTATAGCAGACAAAGGAAAAGCTGTTGGTCGAACAGAGGAAGGTGAGGTTATCTTTGTTAAAGGCGTTGTGCCAGGTGATGTGGTAGATGTGCTTCGTACAAAAAAGCGTTCGAAGTATATGGAGGGAAGAGTAGTGGATTACCAGAGTTATTCTGAAGATCGAGTTGAACCTTTCTGTGAGCATTTCAATTATTGCGGTGGTTGTGATTGGCAAAATATGGCTTATGAAACTCAATTAAAGCATAAGCATACTGTCGTTGAGAACGCAATTTTGCGTTTAGGAAAGGCAGATCCAAAAGAATTCCTTCCAATCGTTGGATGTGAGGACACTACTTTTTACAGAAACAAAATGGAATTCAGTTTCTCCTGTAAAAGATGGTTGAGCCCGGAGGAATTGAATGATGAGACTATTTCCAATCGACAGGATGTATTAGGATTCCACCCTAAAGGTGCATTCGATAAGATTATCGATATCAATAATTGCTGGTTACAGCCAGACCCTTCCAATGCTATCCGACTTGAATCCAAGCGTATCGCTATTGAACAGGAACTAAGCTTTTTTGATGCTTACCTGAATGAAGGCTTCATGCGAAATATGATCATTCGGATGAGCACAACGGGTGAGTTGATGCTGATCTATGCTTTTTATGAAAATGATCAGGATGCTATCAAGAACTTCCTGGATGCTATACTGAAAAGTTTCCCAGAGATCACTTCATTGTTCTATGTGATCAATCCAAAGAAAAATGATTTTTTATTGGACTTAGATTATACCCTTTACCATGGTAAGGACCATATCATTGAGCAGTTAGGGGATGTAAAGTTTAAGGTTGGACCAAAATCGTTTTTCCAGACAAATTCCAAGCAGGCCAAGGTTTTGTACGATAAGGTTGTTGAATTTGCAGGTCTAGATGGGACTCAGAATGTATACGACTTATATACGGGGGTCGGATCTATTGCGCTATATGTTTCCAAATACGCTAAGCATGTTGTTGGTGTAGAGGAAGTACCTACAGCGATAGAAGATGCCAAAGTGAATATGGCAATGAACGGTATTGACAATTGTACTTTTTATGCCGGCGATGTAAAAGCAATACTGACTGATAGTTTTGCGGAGGAGCATGGTTCCCCTGATTTGGTGATAACAGATCCTCCAAGAGCAGGTATGCATGGTGATGTAGTGGATATGTTCCTGAAGTTGGAGTCTCCAAGGATTGTATATGTTTCCTGTAACCCAGCTACTCAGGGTCGTGACATTCAATTATTGAGTGAGAAATATGACCTGATCAAAGTTCAGGCGGTAGATATGTTCCCAAATACGCATCACATTGAGAGTGTTGCTTTATTGGAGCTAAGAAAATAAAAAGGCTAGTCCCAAAGGGGAAGGTGCGTCAAATCGATATCTTCCCCATAGAAATGACGAGCAGTCCGTGCAAAGGAATCGGTTAGATCAGATACATAGAATTTGTGGTCTCCTGGATTGGATTTTGGATTCAGCAAATCATTCTTTTCTAAGGTAGATCGTACCGCTTTTGCTGCCACTTCAGAAGATTCTAAGATATTTATATCCGGCCCAATATATTCCTGGATGGAATCCTTGATTAGGGGATAATGGGTACAGGCTAACAAAAGCGCATTCATATCCTTGAAGCCTTCGTCTCCGAGATATTTTTCAATTATAGATTGGCTAATATTATTGTGTACAAACCCTTCTTCGATCATTGGAACGAAGAGTGGAGTTGCCTGAGCATGAATATCCAGCTCAGCTTGCTTTTCTTTCAATTGTTTTTGATAAACGCCAGAACCGATTGTCGCTTTGGTGGCTATGATACCTACTTTGCTCATTTGTAAGGACACACAGGCATCCACAAGTGGATCGACAACATTTACGATATGAGTGCCTTCCTGAAAGAACTCCAGTAATACTTTATTTGCTGCTGTAGAAGCGGAGTTACAGGCTACAACAACCATTTTACAGTTCTGATCCAAAAGGAATTTTGCAATTCTCAGACTGTAATATCTAATGGTATCCGCTGACTTATCACCATAGGGTAAATGGGCGGTATCTCCGAAATAGATGAAGTCTTCATTAGGCAATTCACGCGCTATAGCATTGGCTACGGTAAGACCTCCAATCCCTGAATCAAATATTCCTATGGCCTGATTTTTAGACTTCATATTCAAATATAAAAAAAGAGGGTATATTGACTATACCCTCCATTTATTTTTTTAGCAAATACGATTAAAGTCTTTCCTGAACTTTACTTGTGATATCCAAGGCAGGGTTAGCGTAAAGGATTACACCTCCAGCACCACCTTTGTTGATAACATAGCTATATCCTAACTCGGCAGCTACTTCGTCAACGATCTTGAAGATACGCTCTTCCAATGGAGCGAACAGATCCGCTTGCTTTTCAGCAAGTTTTTGCTGGCTTTCCTGCGAGAACTTCATGATCTTTTCTTCTTCTGCAGCAAGGTCTTTGTATGCTTCCTGTTCTTGAATTCGAGAAAGTTGACCTTTTTCAGCTTGTTCAGCATAACTCTGCTGCTTTTGCTGGTATGCAGTAAGTAATTGTTTGTATTTGTTGTCAAGCTGAGTTGCATATGCTTCCAGGTTAGCCTGTAGCTGTTTTACCTCTGGCATAGCCTCAAGAATGGTATTTGTATTCACGTAACCAACAGAGGATTTTTGAGCATTTGCGCTCAATCCCAGTGTCATACAAGCAACTAGTAGAATTAAAAACTTTTTCATTGATTTCATACTTAAAATTAGTAGTCGCCAAAAATACAAAAAAATTGAGCTTTGGCTTATTAGTTACCTAATTTTTGAAGGATCTTATCTGTAACGTCATATTTAGCGTTAGCAAAGATCATACCTGATGAAGAGGCTTTGTCAAAAATGAAGTCATATCCCTGGTCATCAGCATAGTCTGTAATTGCTTGGAATACTTCTGCTTGTATAGGTTCTACAAGCTCTTGTCTTTTCTTGAAAAGTTCACCTTCTGGTCCAAACTTACGCTTTTGCATTTCGCGAACTGCTTGTTCCTTTGCGATGATTTCATCTTCATATTTTTGACGCTCCTGATCACTTAGAAGTACTTGCTCCGCTTGGTATCTATTGTATTGACTTTTGATATTATCATACTCAAGTGCAATATCCTGTCTCCATTGAGAGGCAATTTTATCCAGTTCTTCCTGCGCTTGTTGGTATTCAGTAATGCTGTTCAAGATTTTATCCATATCAATATATGCGATTCTTTGTGCTTCAGCAGTATTTCCTAATCCTGTTATCAGTAGTGTCGTAATTGCGAATAAAAGGGATCTCATTTTCATAATTATTGTATTTATTGATGATAGGAGTTTTTCGTTTTGTTTACTATCTAATGTCAAATTTAATCAAATATTCTATTTAAGGATTTAATTAAGCGTTAATGAAATTTGGCACCCACTAACTTTTTTAACATTTCTATGGGGTATTCTACTCCAATGACTAGTTGATTTCTTAAGAAGGGATAGAGAGATTAACACAAATTTAAATCTGTATTGCTGATTATTATGAGTAAATAGAGGCGTAAAGGGTATCTCAGTCAGAATTTCTTTTACTATTTTTGCATCAAAATCAAATTATATGAAGAATAGCATGAAACTGGGGCGTGAAGGACTTACTCTCGAAGATATAGAACAAATTATACATAGCAATGCATCAATTGATATCAGTGAAGAATTATGGGTAGCTGTAAAAAAATGCCGGGATTATCTGGATAACAAACTGGCTGATGGTGATGCATTACATTATGGGATAAATACAGGATTTGGCTCTTTATGCGATATCGCAATTTCAAAGGATCAAATCAGTACGCTGCAACACAACCTAGTTCGCTCACATGCTTGTGGTATGGGTGATGAGGTGCCTTTGGAGATCGTAAAGATTATTTTACTAACAAAGATTCGCTCCTTGTCATATGGACATTCAGCGGTACAGCCTGAAGTGCTTCAGCGATTGATTGATCAGTTTAATCAAGACCTTTTGCCTAAGATTTATGAATTAGGTTCTCTTGGAGCATCTGGAGATCTTGCTCCCCTTGCACATTTAAGTCTTCCATTATTTGGGGAGGGAGAACTGTATCAGGATGGTCAATGGAAATCTGCTGATGCCGTTTTGAAAGCGAAAGGATGGGAAAAGCTTACCTTATCTTCCAAAGAGGGGCTTGCTTTATTGAATGGTACGCAGTTCTCCTTAAGCCATGGTCTATGGTCAGCTGTGGAGCTTAAACATCTATGGAACCTTGCTACATTGACAGCAGCTATTTCCCTGGATGCTTTTGATTGCAGAATGAGTCCTTTTGATGAAAAGTTGCATAGAATAAGACCGCACGCTGGACAGATACGAACAGCAGCATCTATACTTCATATTCTACAAGGTTCAAAGATTGCAAATGATCCGGAGAAGAGTTCAGTTCAGGATCCATATGCGTTCAGATGTGTGCCTCAGGTGCACGGCGCATCTTGGGATAGTCTTCAATATGCTATAAGTGTATTCGAAACCGAATTGAACGCTGTAACAGACAATCCAAATGTATTCCCGGATGAAGATGAGATTCTATCAGGAGGAAACTTCCACGCTCAGCCTTTAGCTGTGGTTTTGGACTTCTTGGCCATTGCAGCCGCAGAGCTTGGTTCGATCTCCGAGCGTAGAGTCTATCAGTTAATTTCAGGGCTTCGTGGATTACCAGACTTTTTGGTTGCTAACCCTGGCTTGAATTCTGGTTTTATGATTCCTCAATATACAGCTGCATCTATTGCAAGTCAGAATAAGCAGCTTTGTACTCCGGCCAGTGTGGATTCTATAGTTTCATCCAATGGTCAGGAAGATCATGTAAGTATGGCGGCTAATGCAGGGACTAAGCTTACCAAGGTCATTAAGAATTTGGAGCGTTTACTTGCAATAGAATTTATGACTGCTTCGCAGGCTTTGGAATTCAGGTCTCCAAAGCAATCTTCTCCGTTTATAACTGACCTTATTGAGGAGTATCGCAAAGTTGTACCTTTTGTGGATGAAGACAGATTCTTATCTAAGGATATGCACGAAACTGTAGACTTTTTGCGTTTGAACAGAGTAAAGATTGCGAAGCTGTTTTCGCAGATATAAATAAATTGATCAATACCATAAAATATATTACAATGCTACCCACTCAGAAACTTATGAAAGTTATAGGATTTTCACTGCTTGCATTATCCTTTGCATCTTTCTTATTGGTGTCTTGTTCTCCAAAACCTCCGGGGCAGGGGTTTAACCTTTTCAGTATTGAAGATGAAAAAACGCTTGGTTTGCAGGTTAAGACAGAGATTGAAAGCAATGCTCAAGAGTATCCAATCATGCCGGAGCAAGGAAATGAGCAAATCTATAAATACATCAGAGGTCTTTCAAATTCGATTGTGAATAGTGGAAAACTTACACATAAGAATGAATTTGCCTGGGAAGTAAAGATTATCAAGGATGACGAGACTTTGAATGCATTTTGTACACCTGGAGGTTACATTTATGTGTATACAGGATTGATTAAGTTTTTGGATAGTGAGGATGAGTTGATGGGTGTTCTAGGTCATGAGATTGCACATGCTGATTTGAGACATTCAACTAGGCAATTGACTAAAGTAATGGGTTTACAGGTCCTACTAGCTGTAGTTTCAGGTAATTCTGATCCTACCATGGTCGAGCAGATAGCATTGGCATTAACTTCTTTAAAGTTTTCTAGAACACACGAGACAGAAGCTGATGAACACTCTGTTCACTATTTGTGTAATTCTGGATATAACGCTGCTGGTGCAGCTGGATTTTTTAAGAAACTGGAAGGAAGTAGTACTCCACCAGAATTTATTTCTACACATCCGGATCCAGGAAACAGAGTTGAAAACATACAATTGAAAGAGCAGGAGATGGGCTGTACGGGGAAGAATACCAACCAGTCTAAGTATGAAAAAATGAAGAAGTTGTTGTAATCTGTTGCACAGTTCTGCTATCAAAAGACCGCAAAGCATTGCGGTCTTTTGTTTTTTAGTTTAAATTGAGCAAGCATCCTCGAAAAGATCTTTAAATGAATCACAAATTATTTGCTCATACTTTTATTCTCCTTTGCTCATTAAGCATCCGGTCAATTGCCCAGGACCTTGTCAAACTACCTGCTCCTCTAAATACCGACGATAAAGATGAGATTCTTCCCGTGATTAATCAGGAAGGGGATATTCTAATGTTTACAAGAGTAGCTTCAAAGGATTTTGAGCGGGTATTATTGGTCGATGGAGAGAATATATTTGACCAGGATGAGCGATTAGCTGAAAATTTACTGAGCGATATCTATACGGGTCTTGGAGAGTCTTCCAATGTAAAGCCAGCGAATTCAGTATTCAATCAGGAAATAATGGAGGCAAGGATAAAGTCGGGGATGCCAGTAAGTGTAGAACACCCCTCATATCCTTTAAATAATGCATTGCCTAATTCTGTGCTTGCGAGTATCCCTGATATGAACAGCTTTATCGTAAATAATATATATTATCGCGCAGGTGGTATGGATGAAGGGATTTCGATGGTTAGAAAAGGTGCGGATGGTCATTGGAGCTTTCCGCAACCCATTCAGGTAAAGGACTTAAGGACAAGTTCCAGTGGCTTTAGTATGTGTAGTAACAGAGACGGTTCTGTCTTTGTATTTTCATTAGCAAGAAAAGATTCAAAAGGAGAGACTGATCTTTACGTAAGTTTTAGACAGTCTGATGGTAGCTATAGTGTTCCACATCAAATTTCAAACTGGATAAACACCAGTTACCGAGAAACGAACCCTACTTTATCCAATGACGGACGGGTACTGTTCTTTAGCAGTAACAGGGCAGGATCTCAGGGAATGGATATCTATTATTCAAAACGTACTTCAGAAAACTGGATGGATTGGACTTCTCCTGAGAAATTGGAACATCCAATCAATTCTCCATACGATGAGAGTCAACCTCAATTTGATGAGACAAATGGCTTTCTATATTTCTCTTCAAACAGAGCTGGAAGTATGGATATCTATAAATACCCATATGGTGTTGAGGAGGAAATTCGAATAGACATTACTGGCCTTGTTTCTGACATGGGAACAGGTATACCGCTTAAAGCGATGGTCCGAGTTGAGATTGAGGATAAAGGTTTTTCAAGAGCTATTTCTGTTAATTCTAGTGGCAAGTTTTTGGTGGATATTCCTGTTGGGCAGCGGGTTACTTTTTCGGCTGAAAAACATGGTTATTTTCCAAGCAGTAAGGAAGTATATATAGGGCAATCCTTTGATCAGACAAAAGTTTTAAACCTAGAATTAAGTAAGGTCAAGCTGGAAAAAGGTACGGAGCATTTAATATTTTTTGAACAGGCCTCTCTTGAGATTATTGATAAGGGGGGCGCTCAATTTAAGATTGAGGAAATGGTGCAGAAGATGAAGCGTGATCCAGGATTTATACTGATCGTAGAAGGACATACGGACAATATGGGGCAGTGGACAAATCTGCTTAATCTTTCCAAGGACAGAGCTAAAATGATCCGTAATTTACTCGTTGATGCTGGGGCCAATCCAGATAGAATTCAAATCGCTGCTTATGGAGCAGACCGACCAATTTCATCGAATGAAACAGAAAAGAGCCGATCGAAGAATAGAAGGGTAGTCTTTACCATGAAGGAAAAGAAATAATTGACTATTTTTGCTAAAAATGTGAAGATGATCAAGGGGATTTCTAAGATGGTATCAGTTGTGTTCCATCCGTTGTTTATTATAACCTACGTTACAGTCTTTTATTTGGCTATAGACCCTTATAGTTTTGGCGTGCCTTCTATTGGAGAACAGGTTCCTTTTATCTTGATGATCTTTTTCACTACAGCAATCATTCCTATCATTGCTGTTTTACTGATGAAGTTTCTTGGGCTGGTTCAGAGTCTTGAATTGAAAGAGGCAAAGGAACGTATTGGCCCTTACATTATAACGGGTATTTTCTATATCTGGCTTACGGTAAATTTGTTTAATAATAATGAGGTGCCAAAGCTGTATGTGATCTTTATTTTGGGATCTGCAATTGGATTATTCGTTTCCTTTTTCATCAATAACTTTGTGAAAATTTCTGCACATGGTGTAGGAATGGGTGGCATGCTTGGCTTCTTTTTGCTGTTGCTACAAGGCCCTGTGCAAAAGGTTTGGTTTGAATTAAGCAGTAGTCAGGCTATAGGCATACCAATCATATTCTTCTTCTTGCTAGTTGTGCTTCTGACGGGTATTGTAGGGACCTCAAGATTATTACTAAAGGCCCATGAAGCTAAAGAAGTCATGCAGGGCGTGCTCGTTGGGTTGAGCTCTGTGTTTTTTGCAATGGCATTTATTGGAATGTAAAAGCATCCTCAGGGTACTTACCAACCTTATCTTCAAAAAATGCCTTCATGATTGGCACATCTTTTTCGAAATCACCGCTAGGAGTAAAAGGTTCTGCTACAACCAATTCCTTTCTTGAGTAATCAAAAGATACCATTACAATGGGTACCTGAGCTTTTACAGCAAGATAATAGAAACCTGTTTTTAACTTTTCTGTTTTAGAGCGTGTTCCTTCCGGTGCCAGACATAAAGCAAAGCGGTCCTCCTTTTGGTAGATCTCTGTGATCGAGTCCACGAAGTTTTGACTCTTTTTTCTGTCGACAGGATAGCCTCCTAAGGCTTTAAAGAAATAGCCAAAAGGCCATTTGAATAAGGACTTTTTACCAACAAAATAGACATGGGGCGCTTTTTGTGCAGCTCTAAGCAAAATACCTAAAGGGAAATCCCAGTTTGATGTGTGTGGTATTTCAATGATTACATACTTATCTAAATTGTTGAAATTCCAACCTTTGATCTTCCAGTTAAAAATGCGTAGAATGAATTTGGCTAAAGCACTGCCCATATTAGTTTTGTTGTTTCGCCTAAAGTTAAAAATTAGCGGTGAATATTTGTATATAAATCTAGATTTCAGTCGTTAATAGGATTGAGTATTATGTAAACTAAATTACATATATATTTTTTTGTTATTAGACTTGTGTCATTTTAGGATTATATTTGCATTACCGCAAACCAGAGCATGAAGCAATTGAATCAATATCTTTCGCTATTACTTATCATCTTGTTTGTTCATATTTCGTATGGGCAAAGTGGAAGGCCTTTGGATCTTATTGAGGAAGAAAAACTGTTTTTAGAGTTTGAACCTCAAGGTGCTTTCTACAAGGAATCTCAACGTGTTCAACTCACTTCAAGCGATGCTTCTGCGAAGATTTACTACACCTTAGATGGAGATGATCCGAATTCTTCAGCTGCTCTTCTTTACAAAGGACCTATTACTGTTTCTAAAACGACTATCATACGTGCTGTTGCTGTCAAAGGTGAAGATCGTACAAAGATCAAGGGTAATACATATTTTATAAATGAACCGGAGACTAAACTTGCTGTAGTTTCTTTAGGGATACCACCAAGTCTTTTGTTTGACCCGGATAAGGGGCTTTTTGTGAAAGGTGATAACTATGACGATTCTCATTGGTCATTGCCTGGGGCGAACTTTTGGAATAGGGGAGAGTTTCCAATGAATACCGAGTTATTCATTAAGGATAAGTGTGTTTTTCGTTCTGGAGCTGGCTTCCGATTATTTGGGGGGATGAGTAGACTTTTTCCACAAAAGTCTCTGGCTATAGTGACGAGAAAGAAATATGGTAAGAAACGGATAAAGTACCCGTTGTTTGGCAATTCAGGACTAGATGATTTTAAGTTTTTAGTGCTTCGAAACAGTGGGAGTGATTTTGATAAGGCCCACTTTAGGGATCTGATGATGACCTCGTTGGTGGAGAAGTGGGATCTTGAAAAACAGGATGGACGACCTGCACATGTTTATATCAATGGATACTATTGGGGTATATATAATATTCGGGAAAAAGTAAATCGCTATTTCATTGCCGAACACAATAAAGGGGTGGACAAGGATAGTATTGATTTGCTGGAGCATAGAATGAACAGAAAGAAAGGACGTATTTCGCACTATAAGAATATGCTTGAATTCTTGGAAGAGGAAGACCTTTCTATTGCAGAGAATTTTAATGCACTTTCTGAGTTAATGGATGTGGAGAACTTCATGGATTTCCAGATTGCGCAAATCTATTTTGATAACAGAGATGCAGGAGGAAATATAAAGTTCTGGAGACCACAGACTGAAACGGGTAAATGGCGCTGGGTGCTTTATGATACCGATTTTGGATTTGGTCTTCACGATAAGAATGCGTTCAAATTCAACTCACTCGATTTCCATACAGAAGAAGATGGACCAAAATGGCCTAATCCGCCTTGGTCTACTTTTATACTTCGAAAGCTATTAGAAAATGAAAATTTTGAAACGGCCTTTGTAAATAGATTTGCAGATCATTTGAACTATAGCTTTACCAATGCGCGAGTTCAATCCTGTATTAATTTCTATTACAATATGCTGGAACCTGAGATTGGAAGGCATCACGATCGATGGAATTTGAATCAGGATAGTTGGGAGAATCAAGTTCGTATAATTAAGGATTTTGCGGAGAGCAGACCAGATAATATTCGTTGGCACCTGATGGATAAGTTTGATACTGGTAAAATGCGTGCGCTTGAATTACTCAGTTCCGAAGGAGGAAAGATCTTGTTGAATAATTATATCGAGGTT
>OMKD01000372.1 GCA_900299495.1 Sphingobacteriales bacterium | reverse complement strand
GGTAAGTCTTTGTGTTATCAGGTACCTGCTTTGGTAAAAGATGGCATTTGTCTGGTTATTTCACCGCTTATCGCATTGATGAAGGATCAGGTGGATAACTTAAGGAAAAAAGGAATCGTGGCATACGCTGTCTATTCAGGGATGCCTACCGTCGAACTTGATCGAATCCTTGATAATTGTGTCTATGGTAAGGTGAAAATGTTGTACCTGTCACCAGAACGACTATCAAGTCCGCTTTTTCAAGAACGATTTCATAAAATGAATATCAGTTTCATCGCGGTGGATGAGGCGCATTGCATATCACAATGGGGACATGACTTTAGGCCAGCATACCGAAAAATAAAATCCTTGTTGGGTGATTCAAAACGGCAGGTAATAGCGCTAACAGCAACAGCGACACCCGCAGTACAAAAGGATATTCTCGAGAACTTAGAAATGAAGTCCGCAACTGTCCTGAAGGGTAATCTTTCAAGGGCAAACCTTAGTTATGTCGTTCGAAAGGAAAAGGACAAGCTTAAAGCAACGCTTAATATACTAAATAAGGTCAAAGGCCCAGCTTTGATATACGTACGCAATCGACGTCGGACAAAAGACTTTGCACTCCGTTTAAGAGATATGAAGATTCCAGCGGTTTTTTATCACGCCGGTTTGGTTCAGGAAGACAGAAAAGCCATGCAGGATCATTGGTTCAGCGGGAAAAGCCGAGTTATGGTAGCAACCAATGCCTTTGGTATGGGTATAGATAAGTCAGATGTCCGAGCAGTAATACATCTAGACCTTCCGGAGAGCCCTGAAGCTTATTTTCAGGAAGCAGGACGGGCAGGAAGGGACGAAGCTCAAGCCTACGCTGTAGTGCTTTATAATGATGAAGATATTGAGCGCTTAGCGATGAATCTTAGGAAAAAATTTCCGGAGATTAGATTTGTCAAGCGAGTGTATAGCGCGATTGGTTCTTATCTTCAGTTAGCAACTGGATCTGGTTTAAATGAGCATTTTAGTTTTGATCTCGGTGATTTTTGCCGAAAATTTGATCTGGATATTTTGGAAACCATTGCAGCCCTTAAGTTTTTGGAAATGCAGGGCTATCTTGAACTTCAAGAGCACGCATTCCGACAATCTAGTTTTCAAATCGTAAAAAGTAAAGAGGTTGTTTATAATTATCAGGTCCAAAACAGAAAAATGGACGGACTGTTAAATGCTCTTTTGCGATTACATGACGGAGCATTTCATCAGTTGGTAAACATAAAGGAGAAACAGCTCTCTGAGTTTTTAAAGATTACTCTAGAGGATCTAAAAAAGAAGTTGACAATCCTTGAGCAGGCAGAAATGATAGAATATCATCCAAGAAAGGAAAAACCGCAGATATATTTCCCTTTAGCCCGGTTGGCTAAAGAGCAATTACTCTTCGATACCAGACATATTGACGAAATGCAATCTGCTGCCAGCGTACGACTCAAATCCATGGTTCAATATGTGCTAACTGAAGATTGTAGAACGAATTTTATGAAATACTACCTGGGTGAGGATGCCAAAGAACGGTGTGGAGTCTGCGATAATTGTATTTCTAAAAAGAACAAAGAAAATCGGTCAGAGCAGTATAAGGCTATCGAACATGAACTCATCGATTTGGTCCGTAAAAATAGGAGAGGAGTGGCTGTTGATGTTTTGAAGGTGAAATATCCGGGTATCCATAAATATGAGTTGGTTAAACAGGTGACCAGAGATCTCTTGGATGAAGATTGGTTCTCTTTTAAAGGCGGTAAACTCTTTTGGAATGGCTGATAAGAAAAAAATCATATTGGCCGTAACAACTGATCTGAATTATGACCAGCGCATGCAAAGGATTTGCAATAGCCTCTGTGCTGCTTCTTATGATGTATTGCTTCTTGGGCGTGAAAAAGCTGATTCTTTACCATTGAAAAAAGAAGCCTACCAGCAGCATCGGTTGAAATTATGGGCGCAAAAAGGACCGCTATTTTATCTGTTTTTTAATCTGCGGTTGTTCCTTTATCTAATTAGGGATCGATCAGATATCGTTTGTTCTGTAGACTTAGATACTGTATTGGCCGTTGGTTTACTTAAGCGATTAAGACCTTCAGTAAAGGTGGTTTTTGATGCACATGAGTACTTTACCGAAGTCCCTGAATTACAAGGACGAAAAACGATACAGCGTATTTGGAATGCAGTAGGGGATAGTTTTGTCCCTGGATTCGACGCGGCTTATACAGTTGGACCTGCCTTGGCAGCTATGTTTACTGCAAAATATAAAATCGATTTTAAAACTGTTCGTAATCTGAGTGTTTTGAGATCAAGTCAAGATACTCTGAGAAATAATGAACCATTTATACTCTATTATCAGGGCGCTTTGAATGCGGGCAGAGGATTGAAGGAGATGATAGAAGCCATGGAATTACTTGATGCTCATTGTCATTTATACCTAGCAGGCGAAGGAGATATAAGTGAGTACCTTCGAGCTTTAGTGCGCGATAAGGGATTAGAATCCAGAGTGAAGTTTTTGGGATACCTATTACCAGAGGATCTTCAGCAATGGCTCAAGGTAGCCAGTTTAGGTTTAAATCTTTTAGAGCATAAAGGTTTGTCCTATTACTATTCTTTAGCCAATAAGACCTTTGATTATATCCAGGCAGAGTTGCCTGCTGTGCATATGGCATTCCCAGAATATCAAGCCTTGCAGGACCAGTGGGACTGTTTCTATTTACAAGATTCTCTCGAGTCAAAGGATTTGGCAAATAGCATCCGGGGAATTATGAATGATATGAATCTATATCAACAAAAGCAGGCGCATTGCAGAACGGCGAAAGTCTCTTTAAATTGGGAGAAGGAATCGAAAGTATTGGTGCGTATTTATGATGCCTTGTAATAAAAAAGCCCGGTGATTTTCTCGCCGGGCTTTTTTATTTAGAATCTGGCATTAACACCTCCTATGATGTTAAATCCATAATTTTCGTATCCATTCCATCTAATCCGCTTGTTATTAGCAAGATTATTGAGCTGAAGGAATACTCCGATATTATCGGAGAAGAAATAATCAGCATTTACACTCAGATCGAAGAGGGCATTCTGATTAGCAGCTTCACCCATTTCGTCGATGTATGGAATGCCGTTTTCCATGAATAGGTCAGCTTTGATTTGAAGATCATTATCCAAACCTGTATACTTTACAAATCCGTTCAAAGAGAAGGTCGGTAAGTGCCATGGTTTTTCCTCTACTCTTAAGGAATAGGTGTTTAGATCTACTGTTCCACCAAAAGAGATACCATTGATTTCCTTTGTATTCAAGGTAGCATTGATATTGAAAATAGTTGCGGTATCATATAGCACTTCAAACTTTCTTCTAAATCCATTTTCTAACACAGGATTATCTAGGAATAGTGCCAGGTCATTAGCACGTTTTACCCCTGCCTGAGCATCATAATTTACTACACCAACATTACCTTTTACTCCAGCGAAGAAGTGGTAAACACTTGTGTTCTGAATATTGAAGGTAGTATTAATATATGGATTGTAAAGCGAGGTGTTGTTTAAGTTGTTTTTGTAAAGTGTACCTTCCGCTCCTGCAAATAAAGTAAGGAAATCTAGAAGTTCGTAGGAAACATTTACATCCGGGAATGGGAAGAACACTTCATTCGAGAATCCAAGGTTTGCTCCAACTTTTGCATTAAATACGGAGCCCTGGAAGAGTAGGGCAGGACGAATAAAGAAGTTGTGTAGATTTTGAATCGTCGTATCCTCAAAACGAGTCAAATCAGTTTCAATGTCTACATTGAAGTAACTTTTTTCCTTAAACCATTTCTGCGCATTCATTTCTACATTGAAGCCTATTTCATTACTGGCAAAATTGTCAGTCAGTCGATAGAAGTCAAATCCTAAGCCATAATTGAAGTCCAAAACGGTACGCTCCGCATTCTTAATAGAAGCAGCGACATCGAACTTTGTATAACGTTGAAGAGCATCTGTTGGGTCAATTTCCAGACCCTGAGTGTCTTCAAAGAAATTATAAGCATAGTAGTAGAAATCTCTGGAATTGATACCTAGCTTTCCATCAGCCTGGAATCCTTGCTTTGCAAAATAGCTTCCGCTGACATTTGCAGCAGTTTCTCTGAAGTTTTGGTTGTCGATATTCTTGTTTTTACTACCAAGGTGGTCGATCTCCAAACCTGCTATAAGTTGCTTGTTTATAGCATCTCTATATTGTAATTGGCCTAATATGGTGCTCGGATTTCCCGCACCCAGCTTTGCCATACCTTTGTACTCTTTCTGAAGCTTATCCAGCTTATAGGCAATCGGTCTGATCTTTGGCGGGTCGTATTGCTGTTCTAATAGCTTGGATACGATTTCGTAATCCAGTTTGGTTTTGCTAGTATCAGTCTTAGGAAATCGAGGTTGCATCTCATACTTCTTCGCATCATTAAGCTTCGCCTCAAATTTTGTCTTTACGGTAATATCCTCATTTACCTGAGCTTGCATGCTTAATGCACAAAAACTGAAGGCAAGTGTGAATAGATTATATTTTAGATTTTTCATTGTTTTTTCTTTAAGCTTGAACTATTAATTTCCACCGTCATCATCATTGTCAAACTGAAGCTCTTCCTCGTCTTCAACTCTACTGTTTTGATTGATGAGATCTTTAACTTTTTTCAGTTTCTCCTTTGCCTCATCAAGGTGCTTAGGATCACTCTCATCGTCAGAATAGTTCTCGATCAATGCTTCTAATGCAGCTTCTGCCGTATAATAATCTCCATTATCTATTGAAATGTTCGCTAATAGCAACAGGGCTTTTTCAGTGTAGAAATAGTTCGATCCATTATTGAAAATCTCGTCAATTACCGTCCCTGACTGCTCAAGTTTACCTTGCTTGTAGTAAATTTCTGCTATTAGATACATGGCCTCTGCACGGTCGTCTGCGTTAGGTGCATCCAATACTTCCTGAAACGCTTTCAAAGCAGTTCCATAATCCGTATTTTCAAAGGCAAGTTTTCCAAGGAAATGCTGCGCCTTTACTTTGTAACGATCTTCTGCATCCGGATTATCTTTTAGCAAACGAGCCATTTCAGAAACTCCTGTGGTATTACCGATTTTATAAGCAGCAACCAAACCATAGTTTTGAGCTTTGGTTTTTAGCATGCTATTAAATGTCGTTTCATTTAGTTTTTGAGCAAAATCGTAAGCAGCTGCAAAATCTTTCTTGTAGTCATAGGAAATAAGCAGGGCAAGTTCTAACGCACGCTCTAGATAAACCTCCTCATTATCAGCGATAATCTCCTTTATATCACCATAAGCATCATCATACTGCTTATTGGAATAATACGATTCAGCACGCTCATATCTTGCCTTAGGTGCTCTGAAACCTCTTGGGTAATTACTTAGATAAAAGGTGTACTTTTCGATAGCTGATGCCCATTCGCCTACATCGTATTTTGCTTTGGCAACTGCATAATAGTTTTCTTCTTCCAGGTTGTTATCAATATCCATACCAGGTATGGATTTGATGAAACTATTGTATGCTGTTGCATCTCCAAGATTATCAATATAGATCTCTCGAAGAGCATCTTTGGCAATCATGGTTTCTTCCTGGCTTGGATTCAATCTGAATACAGCTTTGTAGTATTCCGCTGAATTATTCATATTCCCCTGATTGAAGGCAATCAATCCCATTTTTAAGTATGTGGATTTGATCCATTCAGATTTAGTGCCATAATTTTCTACCAGCTCCTCCAGTACATTAAGCGCTTTTTGCTTATTGTTCATTTCCAGATAGGTTTCTGCAAGTACAAACATAGCATCATCTGCGTACTGTGATTTTGGATACTTAGTAAACACCTCTTCCAAAAGAAGGATCTTTTCAGTCTTATTGCCTAGAAGCCCCTGGATCTGTGCTTTCTGGTAAATAGCATATACAAAATCTCGTGTATTCTTATTTATAGCCTTATTGTAGTATTTATTGGCATTGGAATAGCTACCTGTCTTAAAATAGCAATCAGCCGTTCGGATGTAACTGTCTCCAAGTATCTCATTTTTGATGTATTCGGATTTAATAAATGAACGGTTATTCTCAATGCTTTTTACAGCTTTCTCAAAGTACTTCTTAGCCATGTCATAATCAGACTTCTTCAGATAATTATAGCCCATGGAATAGTTCGCATTGTATACAGATGCTGATTCGTCCAGTTGTTTTAGGACATTACCCATAGCGAAGTAGCTGTTTAGGTTGCGAATTGCTGCATCTGTATTACTGAATTGGTACTCCAATTGAGCAAGCCAAAACAGTGACTCTGCTTTAGTTTTTTGGCTAACCGCATCTTTTTGTGCTTTACTTAATCTACTATGAGCTTCTTCAAACTTTCCTTCTTTGAAAAGCTGTAAGCCATATAGATAGCTGATCTTTTGGTATGTTTCTTTCAGTTGTGGAGAAAGGCCGCTCATATTGTCCATGATGGCAATAGAGTTTCCATAGTTCTTATCCTTTAAAAAGATATCACTCATGATATTCTGTGATTCATTGAAATAAGGAGATCCTTTTTCAATGTTTTGTAATACAGAAAGTGCTTCGCGATTTCTTCCTAATTCATAGCTTAATTTTCCAAAGTTGAAATTAGCCTCTCTTGCTATCTCTTCATCGAAATTCAGGTCTTTCGCCTTTCCAAAGGCAATATGCGCCTTTCTTTTGTTTTTAAGTTTCAGGTATGAGATCCCTGAATAAAACTGTGCGTACTGACCAAGTTTAGATTTTTCGTTATTTAGTTCACCGAATTTATCAGCAGCAGCTTCATAATTACCGGTTTCATAGTATACATAACCCAGTCTGTAGAAATCTTCCTGAGGAAGTTTTTGACTTTCGCGCTCATATATTTCCAACAGAGGTAGTGCTTTTTCATAATTTTCGAGCTCGAAATAAGCACAACCTACAAGTTGACAAATGTTTTTTCTGTTTCTGATTGTTTTTTGATTAAGTTTTGGTTCCCCATATTCAATTACCTTCCTGTAATCGCCTTCTGCAAAATAGATCTGAGCAATGTTGAAAGGAACATGCGATTTATATTTAACAGATTTCTCTACCTTTTTGAAATTGGTATTTGCTTTTCGGTAGTCTCCCAATTTAAACTGACAGATTGCATAGTAGTACATGATATCATACTGATAATCTGATTCTACATCTATAGATCTGCTAAACGTTCTTGCAGCCTGATTCAGGTTTTTCTTTACCAGGTAGGAGTAACCCATTTTAAAATCTATTTCAGCCTGCTTTTCTTTACCAAAGTTGATAGACGAAGATGAGTTATAGTACTTCAGGGCTTTTTCATATTCCTTTTTGTTGAAATAGAAATCTGCCAGTTCAATTAAAGCATCCTTCGCAATAGGATCAGGGGAGTAGGTTCTGATGAAGTCCTCAATCAGTCTTTCTCCATTTGGTAAGTTTTGTCGAACGGCACACTTAGCATATCCCAACTCTGCATTTTTACGATAGGTCGCGAATGTAGTAGAATTTGCCGGGGTGATCATTTCAATGGTCTTTTCATACTGGCTTTGAGCAGCAGCATAAATACCGTTGTTGAATAATTGATCAGCGTATTTAAGTGATTCGTAAGGATCTGACTGAATGGCAGTTTTTTGTGCTGTCACACTAGAGAGTAACAAAAAACACATCAGGCAGCTTGATAAAATAACTTCTAATCGAAACATATCTAATGGCTGGTTTGGTAATTGAATTTTTTGGCTTAAAAAATTTAAGTAACATCTTAGGGTTACTATAAATGATTTAATAAGATGGGTGATTTGCTTTATATAGTCAATTTAAAAAAATAGTATTATATAAACCGTTTATCACCTCAAATTATTATTTCAGTATATAGATTACTTGTAGGCAAGATAATTATATGCTTTATATTAAAATATATAAGTCCAAAAAAAAGCTCCGGAAAAGTACCGGAGCTCTTGTTATTTATGCGCTAACGTAGTCAGCGATTGTTTTTTCTATAATGGATACACAATCCATCAATTGTTCCTCCGTCATAACAAGGGGAGGAGCAAAGCGGATGATGTTTCCGTGGGTAGGTTTTGCCAATAATCCGTTTTCAGATAGCTTAACACAGATATTCCATGCGGTGCTACTGTCAGGACTGTCATTGATGACAACGGCATTCAGTAATCCTTTTCCTCTTACCAGTGTAAGTATCTCATACTTGTCAACCAGCTTTTGCATCTCTGCTCTAAAAAGATCACCTAGTTTTCGGGCATTTTGCGCAAGATTTTCATCTTTTACAACTTCCAATGCGGTGATAGCAACTGCACAGGCTATCGGATTACCTCCGTAAGTAGAACCATGCTGACCAGGCTGAATAACATTCATAACCTCGTCATTGGCAAGTACTGCTGATACCGGGTAGGCACCTCCAGAAAGTGCTTTACCTAAGATTAGGATATCAGGTCTAGTGTAAGTTTCCTGTTGCTCACAGTGTCCCTGGCAGTTACAATTACCACAAATAGCTAAAAGGCTACCTGTTCTTGCAATACCTGTCTGGATTTCATCCGCGATAAACAGAATATTGTTTTCATTACAAAGCGCTGCTGCTTTTTGAATGAAATCATTATCTGGAACAAATACACCAGCTTCTCCCTGAATAGGCTCTACCATAAATCCTGCGATACGGTCTCCTTTTTCTTCAATAATCTTCTTTAGACTATCGATATCATTGTAAG
>OMKD01000371.1 GCA_900299495.1 Sphingobacteriales bacterium | reverse complement strand
TCAGTATGGGCGGTGGATATTCAGAGCGAATTAGCCATATTGTTGATGCACATTGCAACACATTTAGATTAGCCCAGGAGATTTTCTTTTAGCCCTAAAAAAGAAAAAAGTCGTAACTCAGTACGACTTTCAGAATTATAATCCCATGAACATATCCAAAAACTTCTTTATTTTTTAAAAACACCTTTCAGATATTTAAAAAAAATGTATATCTTTATTTCATCAAGAACAGTAATATTCTTGTGTTGTTTTTTCCCATGACACAAATCCAATACACCTTAAGGAGATTGTTGCCGCAATCTTCTTTTTTTATTTGTTAAAAAGGTGCCCCTAAAAGGGGCATCAACTATTAACAAATTATAATCCCATGAACATCATTTCAAATCTGTGTCGTCTCGTTTGAGACTTGTAAGCATTTCTTTTCTTAACCGCTCAGGCTCGTTTGCCTTTCCTCTCGCTTACATTACAAATATGCATCCACAGAAGACAGCAAAAAAGAACAAAAACTAAATATTGTGAAAAAAAGTTTATTCAAAAAAACGATTAAAACCCAATAAATAATTATCAATTGATTAAAATTTGTGAAAATAACTAAATTCAGGTCCAATATTTTTTTCAATTATTTTTTCAGCTATTACCCCTATACAAAGTCCATATTACCCATTTTTTGTCCCCTTTGAGACATATTGAAAATCATAAAATTATATTCCTTTTTTAAAAGTGGTGGGTTCTAAGAACTATTTGACTATATTTTACCTTAATTCTCAACAAGCATTAATCATTCATGTTCCAATCAAGTTCCGTAAAAAAGATTGCTGAAATTGTAGTTCCTCTTGGTCTAAAGGGTACTTTAAGCTATTTGATAAAAGATCAAGATCTTCATCTGGCGGAATTGGGTATGCGGGTAGAAGTTCCTATCGGCAAAAAGAAGATCACAACAGGCATCATTTGCAACATACTGGATTATGAAGACGAAAAAGAATACAAAGAAATTATCCAATTCTTGGATGAAGCTCCACTAATATCTCCAGTGCATTTAAGATTTTGGCAATGGATTTCTTCTTATTACATGTGTACGCTCGGCCAAGTCATGAATGCTGCACTCCCAGCAAACTTAAAAATCAGTTCAGAAACGCTTATTAGCCTATCGCCTTTCTATGAAGAAGATATGGCTGGATTAAGCGATACAGAATTCTTAGCAACAGAGGCACTCAATGAACAAGGTACGCTTGCAGTAAAAGAGCTCCAACTCATTTTGAATAAAACGAGCATTGCACATCTTATAAAGTCCCTGCTACAGAAAAGATTGATCTACATTAAAGAAAGCAGTAGGGATAAGTATAAAGCCAAAACCGAAACTTACATTCATTGGTCTGCAGCATATCACAAGAATGAACAGGCACAGGAAATTGCATTTGAACTATGTAAGCGTTCAGATAGACAGCAAAAGGCATTACTCTATTTTTTGGAAAACTGTGATGCCGAACACAAACTTCTCAGAAGAAAAATAAGTCAGCAACCAGGTCTTGACAGCTCAGTAGTAACTGCACTAGTGAAGAAAGAGATTTGGACCCTAAAAGACCATGTTCTTTCAAGACTTAATCCTTTACCTCTGCAAACTATCGCGCCTCCTGAATTAAGTAAGGATCAAATGCGTGCATACAATGCCATCCAGCAGGTATTTAAAACTAAAAATAATTGCCTGCTGCATGGAGTAACCGGAAGTGGAAAAACTCAAATATATATTGAACTGATCAAGGAGCGCATTGCCAAACAAGAGCAAACCCTTTATCTATTACCTGAAATTGCTTTAACCACCCAATTGGTTAAACGCCTTCAAATGGTATTTGGGAAAGAGGTTTTTGTATATCACTCCAAACTCAACAACCAGGAACGTGTTGAATTATATCGAGAAGCGAGAACAGGTAAAGGCATATTTGTTGGTGCAAGATCAGCAATCTTTCTACCTTTCACCAACCTTAAATTCGTAGTCATCGATGAAGCTCATGATGGATCATTCAAGCAACAGGATCCAGCACCAAGGTACCAGGGAAGAGATGCGGCATTATATCTTGCACACATCGCTGGAGCTAAAACATTACTTGGAACAGCAACGCCATCCATTGAATCCTACACCAATGCCTTAAAAGGTAAATATGGATTTGTCGAGCTCAAAGAGCGTTTTGGAAAGATCGAACTGCCAGAAATTGAATTGATCGATTTAAAAAAAGCATACAAACAAAATCGTATGCAACAGCAGTTTTCCAAAAAAATGATCGATACCATCAGAGATTGTCTAAGCAGGGAAAAACAGGTTATCGTTTTTCAGAACAGAAGAGGATATGCCCCAAGATTACAATGTGACACCTGTGGATACCACCAAAACTGCATAAAATGTGATATAAGTCTAACCTATCACAAATATAAAGAGCAAATGATATGCCATTATTGTGGGCATAAAGAAAAACCTGCCACCAAATGCCCAAATGGACATGATCACCAGGTTAGGATTAAAGGATTTGGAACTGAAAAGATAGAGGAAGATATACAATTAATCTTTCCATCTGCAAGAATAGGCAGAATGGATCTTTCCAGTTCGAGAACTAAAAAGGCACATGAACGTATTATCAAACAAGTAGAGAACAGAGAAATAGACATCCTTGTTGGAACACAAATGGTATCTAAGGGACTGGATTTTGATAATCTTGAATTAGTCTGTGTGGTAAATGCTGATCAGATGATTCAGTTTCCCGACTTCAGAGCAGGAGAAAGAGCTTATCAATTACTCACACAAGTTGCAGGACGCGCTGGCAGGAAAGAGAAAAAAGGAAAGGTACTTATCCAAACCTTTAATCCAGATCATCCAGTACTACAAGATGTCATTAGAGGAAATTATACCCTAATGTTTAATAGGGAATCCGAAGAAAGAAAACTCTTTAGATATCCACCTTTTACCAAAATTCTAAAACTCCAGATTAAGCATAAAGATGTTTATATCGTTGAAAAAGCGGCCAATTACCTTAAGAAGATTTTAGTTTCTAATTTTGAATCTGGTGTATTAGGTCCATCTATCCCTCCTATTGGACGGGTCAACAACCTTTATATCAGAGAATTTTTAATCAAGAGAAATACTGCTGGTACAGAACTTCAAAGAGAAAAGGACTTTCTAAAAAATGCAATTGACTGGCTTAAAAAACAGGATGGATGTGCAAGTGTAAGAGCCATCCTGGATGCGGATATCTACTAGATCTTGAGCTTAACTTCTTTCATCATTTTAAAATAATGATCTTCCAGCTCTTTATCCTTTGATTCAGGATAGGATGCAGATGCTGAAAAAGTAACTCGATCGTCACCAAATATGACTACCCATAGGATGTAGTGCTCTCCATCTTCCTGCAATTCTTTAAATTTTGTTATAAAACCTTTTCGACCATGCAGAGTAACCTTCTCCTGCCCCAGAAGCTCACGACTAGAGCTAATCACATACTTTTGCTGAAACGTAGGAATCATATCCATAAATCCAATAGGAGTCACCCTGTAACTGATCTTTGAGGTCCATTTCTTGGAGATCATAACTTTAGGATCAGCCGTCTGAACAAAACTATTATCCGGTAATTCAAAAGATAACTTTGCATACTTGACAATATCAAGCAACTCTGAAAAAGAGATATCAGAATATAACAAAGAATCCTTCTCCTGTGCTTGGAGATTCATATTGAAAGAACCGAATAAAATAATAACTAAAATCAATCTGTTCATTATCGACAAATACTTAGGTTAAAAATCAGTGTGTTCTCTTCAAAACGGAACTCTCCTTTCAAGAATTGCTTTAACAACTGAGGTTTCATATCAAATGAATTCCTGTATCGACGAATACTTAAATGATCTCCTCGAAGTTTATATCCTCTATACGAAAGCTTAGCTTTTATGATGGACTCTCTAGAATCCAGACCATAATAGAATTGTTCTGTATCGGACCTATACATATAGGTTGAATCGGTCACCTGCCGATATTCCAAGCCTTCTGTTACTTGAAACCTACGTTCTGTACCGCCAAGCTTTTTTCGATCCCCAGCTCGTGATGCAATTTTCATCAGCGGAACCGGGAAATTATGTTTAAGCATACAATAATCCACCTGACCTTCACCTTTGGTATTGAGATCTACTTTTATTTTTCTGCCCCTGTCCGTAATCAAAACCAACTGACCTTTTCTTAATGGTTTAGAACCACAAGAACTCACCTTTATACTCAAACTACAATCAGAACCATACAATGGTAAGGGTTCATCAATTAAAAGATCTTTTTCACGATCAAACTCAAAGGAACTAAACAGTATTAAGCATCCAAAAAGTAGAACAAATAAAGGAAGGAGGTTTTTCAAAATCTTAAGCTTATAGAATTTGAGATAAAGGTAGCAAAGAAAAACGAAAGGGTAATTATTGAAGTATTCAAAGAGCCGTAAAGTCCTACTTTTTTAATTAATCCACTATAAATAGTACCTTTCTTTTCCTTCCCAATGGTTTACGGTCTACAACATTCCCATCCTCATCTTTTAAGATTAAGAACTTAGGCGTTACATCATAAGCAGGTATTTCACAAGAAAGCAAGAATCGACCATCCTTACCACTACTTTTACTTTGGCAATCATCACCTAATTGGATCGTATAACCATTCAATCCCTGACCAAGTTCATCATGTACATTTCCATGAACAGTGATCGTGGTAGCTTCTTTTTCCATAACTATTCGATGAGAACCATCATTAACTATGCGCTTTGTATTGATTGTTCTCACATAACGTTTATATCCCTTCTTATTTGCAGAGACTTGAATCGTATATCCTTTTGTTTGAGGTACATCTATTGTTTTTACCCCATCAATCAAAAATTGCTGATCTCCAAAATATAACTCAACTCCATTCAGGCTTCTCCCCCGATCATCAAAAGTATTAATAGTTATCGATTTAGACTTTTCTAATTCCTCTTCCTGATTAACCTCATTAGCACTAGAGATCGTAAAATCCCGATCATAAAACAATCTGCTATCGATCTTGATAGACTCACTACTTGTGACTTTATCGAATATCCCCCCAACTTCAAGGATTACCTCCATCAGCTGCTGTCCTGAAGGATTATCAACAATAAGAGTATAGAAACCAGAACTATCTGCAAATGTGGTATTATTCCCAACAACAATTTTCACTTCCTCATAAGGTGATCTTTTAGCATCGTAGATATACCCTTCCATCCTAAACTGTCTAGCAATTCCTCCAACTGGCAGTAGCTCCAGTAAAGTAGGCGAATAAGCCACTGAACTAAAATATTCAGGAGCACCTTCTAGTATGCTATCTCTTTGTTGAATAGCATCAATAAGCTGCCCATTATAGAAGTATGATAAACCAAGTAAATGATTAAGTTCAAGTTTAAACGAAGTATACAAACTATCTGATCCTAAATAGTCGCCCACAAAAGGATCAATTAAGTTAGTAATAACTTCAATCTGACCTTCAGCCGCTTTTGTGGTCCAAAGATTATTGTCTTCAATATATTTTAGATTCGTAAGGATAAAATTCAATTGATTGTTCAATTGATTATCCTTGATCAATTGACTCTCAGGCATCAATACAATTGCAGAGTCCAGTAATTCTTCAATTTCCGTAATTATAATTTGATTTGAATCAGTTGGAAATGTAAATAGTTGTTCTTCATTCTCTTGATATAATTGTACTGCTGCATTGTTTAATTGCATACCTGCTGGCATCGTTTCTGAAAAATTCAGAAAATGCATCAGGCTATTTTCTTTGGATGCATTTGCAAGCATAGGAGTATTATCAAACGATAATAATATATACATGGAATAGATCAAAAATAAGGCCCATATATTCAGGGAGAATCCTATGATCATTCGACGTTTTGATCGCTTTGATTCTAAGTTATTTACAGTTGTACTTAATTTATTATTTAATTGATCTAGCCCAGATTTAAAGGACTTACCTACTGATTTTTTTAGATTAGGGTCAACAGTATGGCGCACAAGATCTCCCATGTCAATCTTTGACAATCGCTTTTGTCTAATTAATCGCAGGACATTATTGATATTATCCTCATTCTCGGGATCAATTAAAAAGTCATTCTTTACTGTCAGCACTTCATGTGTTCCTGAAACGAAGCATTCCAGGTTTTGATAATCTACTTCCTTAAGCTTTTCCTGTAAAACTCTTCTTGCTATAATTTCTACTTCAGGAATTTCCTGTAAGCTTTTGTGCATCTTATCTAAGAGCGCAGGATGAAAGGAGGCTTTATGGAGAGCAGGTATTCTTGATATCTTTAATAAATTCTCAAAGCTTAAATATAAACCTCTTTCCTCCAATGCCTTTCCTACAGAGATAGTAAAATCCCAGTTTGGCGTAGGAAAAACGGACAATGCCAAAAACCACTCATACAGTAGCTTACTATCTAAAAGATCCCTATAGGATTCTGGAGACTTATATTCATCAAAGATTTCATTATCCCCATCAGAGCTGGATAAAAGAAATGCTCTCCAGTCTTTGAATGATTTGCGTTCGTCCTCTGGATCATAGAACTCGAGACATTTGGATAACTCTATGAGACCATTCAAATTTGCTGGAAAAAGCAGGCCAATTCGATAAAGAGAGGCTTCATTTACTGACCAATTGGAAACTGACTGAGGACTCACAAAGAATAGATCTTCAAAAACTGACTTCAACTCCAACGCTTCAGCGTCTAAACCAAATCTATTACCCGCATGCATATTCACCAACTCACTACCTTCTGTAAATAAAATCACACGAAAGGCTCCGTATCTTGATTTTAACTGGTGCAGACTCACCCCATCAGGATAATCATCGCTATAAGGGAGTGCTGGATTATCTTTATAAAAAAGCTTAAGCATCAACACATCATCTTCCTTCATCAAATCAGCAAGATGCTCAAATAGTCTTGCATCATGGCTATGTCTATGCGTTTGATGAATCAGGAATAAATATTGTGAAGGCTCACTATCTTTTCGGTAAACGACATCAGGAAAACCGCTATTTGATATCGTTGCGTTTATTGTCCCATTAACATCAATAAGATATCCATCCTTATATCTGCGTTCATGCATCGCTTTTGATAACATTGAACGCTCCTCAAAACTATGAATGGACTTATTTTCATCTTTAAACTCTATGGTATAAGGTGGTTTGTCACATTTATCATTCTGCGATTTTTCAAGCTGATCAGCTGCTTGCCTGGATTGCCTGTATTTTAACCTATTTCTAAAAACTCTAATAAAATAGAAGGTTATAAGAGCTAAGATCAACCAAACGATCCAAACAAAAGATTTAAAGGATGCGATTTCACTTCCTTTAAAAAATTGCAAGGGTCTCATATCTATTTCTGCGAAAGGAGCATCTGTTCGTTGCTCTAACTCTAATGCCTTAAAAAAAGTACTCTCGCAGTTAACACCCATATTGGGCCTGAATGCCTTTAACTCAATGTTTACTACCCCTGCATCTCCTGTTTTATAGGAGCAGGTTTCATCTAGAAAAGTAACCGCTTCTTTCCCATTGGAAATGATCCATTCATAATTCACATCAGGACTTTCTGATTCTAATACCGGAGTGAATTCGATTTCTTTATTTCGACCAAGCTCTCCTTTCACCTCAATGCCCTTCAATACAGGAATATCAGAACAGTAAACAGATGCTTTTACCGTAGTATCACTAAAAATTGTATTTTGAAATTCGTCGACAACAGAAAAGACTAAATACAGATAATCTGTTTCCAATTCAGAATCTACAACATACTCCCATTTGGATACAGTTGTACTATCCTTGTAGACTTCATTATTTGAACGATTAAATAGTTGCCAGTAAAACCTGTGTTCATCCTCATCATCCTTTCCTATCTCTATATAGTTAAGATCGATAGAGTCTCCTATCATCCAATCTTTTAAATAATCTTCAACTTTCCAGGCATAAACCTCCTTATCTATGGATTCGACAAAGAGAAAACCTGCAATTGCTAAAAACAATAATAGCAGTGCCAGTAGATATTTTGGCAAAGAGATTGGCTTGGAAAAATCCGTACCAGAATTCAATAAATCATTGAGTACACTAGATTCGGACTGTGCATACTCTGCTGTATATAGGGCTATATCTGATAGATAATCATCAAAAACCTGATAAACTAGTTGTTGATCAGCGGCTGACCGTGCAATGATTGGGGCTATCAAATATTTAATCCTATTTAACTCCGATAGATCAACCCTATTGCTGCTCAGTGCTTTAAGTTTTGAATCAAGTATTGTTGCTATACGCACATAGTCTGCTGGACTCACCACAATCCCAGCAAGTTCAAGTCGATCAAAGAACGACTTCAATAAATGTGTATGCTTACCAGATTCCAAAGCTATAATTCCATTTGATTATGCTAAATATGCTTCTTCTCTTTCTACTCTTAATTTACTGAGAACCTCCTCACGATCTTCCTTTGTTTTCACTAGAACACTGATATATTGAATTATTTTGCGTTCAACATCCTCTATACTATTTGGCTCAAAAGAAATGCTATCCAGCATTCTTGCCCAGGCTACTAGTTCAGCTGTTGCAGGTTTTTTGCGAGGCGTCTTAGATCTTAGTTTGATAAACGATTCTATGATCATATCAAGCGCCGCTTCTCTGCTATTCAAAAAATCGCCAACCTGTGCCTTCAAAATAGCCTTTAACTTGGCTTGATCTGGAAATTCTATATGGTAGAAAAGACATCTTCTCAAAAATGCATCCGGTAGATTTTTTTCTGAATTGGATGTCATTATAATCAAGATCCGGTGCTGCCCGTCATCTGAAGATTTCAACGGAAGATTCTCCAATTCCTTGATTTCAAATTGTAATTTTTCAATCTCATGAAGAATATCATTGGTAAAATCTCTTGGTGCTTTATCGATCTCATCGATCAAGACAACATAGCTTTTAGGATTTCCAGGATGTTCAACAATCAAGCGATCAGAAACGGCATTTAATTGATCTGGGTTGGTAAAAGTAATGGCTTTACCTAAGGCTTGAAGTTCAATAAAATGACCTGTCCCTTTTTGTTGAGCTGCATCTAAATCCTTGATATTGGAAGCTTGAAAATGTCCCAATGCATCATAAGAATAAAATAGGTCTGAAGCCCTTGAAGAAGTTTTGGTATTGAAAACGAGTACCTCCTCACTAAAATTTGAGCTTTGGCTTAGCAAATGCGCCGCATATTCTGCCAACCTGGTTTTACCCGTTCCCGGTTCACCAGTCAACAACAAAGGCTGATTCAACTGCAATGCCAATTCAACAGCATTTTTTAATTCCTCATCCAAGACATAGGATGATGCCTTGAATGGTTTATTAACCAAAGGCTTATTTTCAAGTTTAGTTATCTTATCCATATAATTGGGCATTATTGTATTCTATAATCAGGCTTTTCAACTTGCGCTGAACGTCCTCCATATCGTAAACTCCATTCTTATCAGTAAAAAGATTCTCTAACTTAGACTTACGGCTACTACTGTCTTCAAACATAAACCTGTAGTGATTAAACCATCTGCGAATATCTTTATAGCTTATCTTTTCAAGTGCTGGAATTTTTTCCAGGCCTTCTATTGATAAACTTTGAGCTTTGATAATTTTTCGGATTTCATCTCCATCCTCTTCATCATACTCAAAGCCAACAAAGAACAAGAACTCCAGTGTGGAATCAGTTTCAACCGCATCAAAGAAGTCATTAAAGAAGGATTCCAGAATCTCTGGGACAAGATCTTCATCCCATTCCAATTCATGCACCAAGATGTGCGTGATCATGATCCTGTGTCTTGATTTATCCTTAAAAAAAGGCGAGTGGTCTATAATGTACTGAAAGTTCTTTTCACTCAGAGGAGCAATTTCACGGTTAGTAGTATCTATTCCAAAACGATCAAAGATTCCTTTTTTTAACTCAATCATCGTCGAGCGCTCATCTCCTCCGATGAGTCTGAAATCTACCTCATCAGATTCTACCTTCACTACTGAATCATTACTAGATCCCAATCTACCCAAAACGTTACCTCGCAAATCAAAGGCGACACGTTTCACAAATCCAGGTACAAGATCTGACTCCTCTCCTATTACATAGTAAAACTGAATGGGATTGTTTCCTTTCAAAGATTCATTAAGCTGTTTAAAAGTATGTAACTGTTGGTCTCTGTTACAGGTATTTTTATGAATTTCCGGATCTATACTTAAGACCTCATTTGGATTTGCTGTATTGGTTGGGGCTTGCTCAGCTTCCTCCAACTTGTTGACCATTTGTAAAAGCGACTGATGGATTCCAGCAATCCTGGCATTTTTCTGATCTGAAGTGAGGGTTAAGGAATCTCTAGTCCGTAGATAGTCCCCTAAAAGCAAGTTTAACTCCAATACATGATCGCTTAACCCTTTGGCATTCCCATAATCCAATAATGCTCTTAGAGCTTCCTCTAAACTAATATTAGAGATTTCTGGGATATTGGATAAAGTTACCGGCATTTAAGGAGGATACTGTATAATTTACACTTGGGGAATAAAATACATAGTATATGTTATTAACAAATATAACAATATTCCTCACATTGCTTAAATAAAAAGCCCGCTGATTTTCAGCGGGCTTTTATATTTTAAAGGCTTTTAGCCAGATATTTACCAGTATAAGACTCTTTTACATGGATGAGCTCTTCAGGTTTACCCTGATAGACGAGCTGTCCTCCATCCTTTCCACCCTCTGGTCCAAGATCGACAATCCAATCAGCAGATTTGATAACTTCCATATTATGCTCAATCACCACGACACTATGTCCCCTATCAACTAAGGCATTCATCGCATCGAGAAGTTTTTGAATATCATGGAAGTGTAAGCCTGTCGTCGGTTCATCAAATATGAATAGGATCCGTTCATTTTTACTTTCTCTAACTAAGAACGATGCCAACTTCACCCGCTGTGCCTCTCCACCAGAAAGGGTGCTGGAAGATTGACCAAGCTTAATATATCCCAAACCTACATCTTGCAGTGGTTTTATCTTTTGTACAATTTCTTTATTAGATTCAAAAAACACAAGGGCCTCATCGATACTTAGACCCAAAATATCACTAATATCTTTGCCCTTATATTGTACATCCAATATTTCTTTTTTGAATCGCTTCCCCTTACAGGCTTCACATTCCAAACGGATGTCTGCAAGAAACTGCATCTCGACAACCTGCTCACCTTCACCTTTACAGGTTTCGCAGCGACCACCATCTACATTAAATGAGAAATGTTTTGGTTTGAATCCTCTAATTTTTGCAAGTTGCTGATTAGCCATAAGTCCTCTGATCACATCATAGGCTTTTACATAAGTCACCGGATTTGATCTGGAAGATTTACCAATCGGATTTTGATTAACCATTTCTACTTGCGTAATCTTTCTAAAATCTCCTTCGAGACTATTGAATCTTCCGATTCCTTTTGTGTAAGGCTCTCCTAGTTTTTGCAGTAATGCCGGATAAAGAATTTGCTTGATCAAAGTCGTTTTCCCTGAACCAGATACTCCTGTCACCACAGTAAGCACGTTTAAGGGAATACTGACATCTATATTCTTAAGATTATTTTCCTTTGCTCCTAGAATTTGGATTTTACTCAGCCCTTCTCTTCTGATCTTTGGAACAGGAATTTTCATTTTACCGGTTAGGTATTTCGTAGTAAGAGATTCTGAAGCCTCTTCATAGATTGAATCAAAGTCACCAGCAAATACGATCTCTCCACCTTCAATTCCTGCCTTCGGACCAACATCAACCAGGTAATCTGAGGCACGCATGATATCTTCTTCATGCTCCACTACGATCACAGTATTGCCAAGGTCTCTCAATGAATGCAAAACTTTTACTAATCTCGAGGTATCTCGTGGGTGTAAACCAATAGAGGGTTCATCCAAAATATACATACTAGAAGTAAGGTTTGAACCTAAAGTTCTTGTAAGATTTAAACGCTGAGTCTCTCCACCAGATAGAGTGGAAGAAACTCTACCTATTGTCAGATACCCCAATCCTACATTGATCATAAATTCCAAACGATTCTTGATCTCCAACAATAGACGTTTACCAATCTTTTCCTCCGTCTCACTCAGCTGAATGTTTTCAAAGAATTCGATCAGTTCATTGACTGGTATATCTATCAAATCGGGAATTGTTTTTCCATTGATCTTTACATAAGAAGCTTCTTTGCGAAGACGTCCTCCCTCACAAACAGGACAAGTAGTTCGTCCTCTGTAACGAGCAAGCATCACTCTGTTCTGAATCTTATACGATTTGGATTCTAATTCTTTAAAGAAAGCATCTATTCCTCTGAAGTACTCATTACCTGTCCACAGCAATCTACGCTGTGCTTTAGTTAGATTTTCATATGGTTCATGTACCGGAAAATCAAACTTGTGTGCATGCTCCAAGAAAACTTGAAGCATCCGCCCGTTCTTTTCCCCTCTCCAACAACCTACAGCACCTTCATAAACTGAATTCGTAGGATCGGCGATTACTTTATTCTCATCTATACCCATGACTTTCCCAAAACCTTCGCATTTTGGACAAGCTCCATAAGGATTATTGTAATTGAATAATTGCGGCGTGGTTTCTATGAATTCCATACCATCAAGCTCAAATCTGTTGTTGAAGCTTTCACGTCCTCCATTGATGATATCGACTACGCACTCTCCTTCGGATTCCATAAAACATGTCCGAACAGAATCAGAAATACGTTTTGTATTTTCTTCATCATCCTTTTTAATACCAAAACGATCAACTAGTATCAAAAAAGAAGACTTGAGTTCTACGTCTGTAGATTCAAGATCATACTCCTTATTATTTTCTAAAAACTCTTCAATCCATAATAGCTCCCCATTCAGGAGCACCCTTGAATATCCTTTTTGCAAGAATAAATCCAATTCTTTAGCAACAGAGCGTTCCTTGTATTTATGGTTCAAAGGAATAAACAATTGGGCTTTAGCGCCTTCCTCCTGTTTCATTAAAAAATCCACAACATCACTAACCTGATGTCTCTTCACTACTTCTCCAGATATAGGTGAATATGTCTTTCCAACACGAGCGAACAATAATCTAAAAAAATCGTAGATCTCAGTTAGCGTCCCCACGGTAGATCTGGCATTTCGGGTACTGACTTTTTGTTCTATGGCAATAGCCGGACAGATGCCTTTTATAACATCAACCTCTGGCTTTTTCATGCGCATCAAAAACTGTCTTGCATAAGAGGATAGAGACTCCACATACCTTCTTTGCCCTTCTGCAAACAAGGTATCCATGGTTATTGAAGATTTACCAGATCCAGAAAGCCCTGTAAATACGATCAGTTTGTTCTTAGGAATATCCAAACTAACATTTTTCAGATTATTGGCTTTTGCCCCTTTAATCTGAATGTATTCTTTAGCAAGTACCTGATCTGCAACCTCTGATTTAGTTTTTGCTGTAGACATAAGTTGTTATTATTCTCCCTTTTATACTCTATAAGTCCCCAATTTGTTTAGTCAAATAAGTATTCAGTTAGAATTGGATTAAAATAAACGCCTAATTTACGAATAATTAATCTTTAGAGAAAGAAAAGAAAATATCTACAGGAATCTTATTTGCAAATGTTTTCTATCTTTGCCATGTTCTGGCCCAATGGGTTAAAGTACTATTACTATAAGTCTCAAATTAAATAAAACCATGACGGATTTAGACATCGCAAAAGAGGTGGAGTTAAGACCTATTCAGGAAATTGCTCAACAAATAAATATTTCTGAAGAAGAAATGGAATTATATGGTAAGTACAAGGCAAAGTTGCCGCTTTCGCTTATCAAAGAAGAAAAAATAAAAAAGGCTAAACTAATTTTAGTTTCAGCAATATCTCCAACTCCAGCCGGAGAAGGAAAAACAACAACATCTATTGGCCTTACTCAAGGACTAAATCAAATAGGAAAGCAAACAACAGTTGTACTAAGAGAACCTTCATTAGGTCCCGTATTTGGAATCAAAGGTGGAGCAACTGGTGGTGGATACTCTCAGGTTCTTCCTATGGAAGATATTAATCTGCATTTCACAGGTGACTTTTCAGCAATAGAGAAAGCGCACAATTTATTATCTGCGCTGATTGACAACAATATTCAGTCAAAGACCAGATCTATAGGTATAGATCCTAGAACAGTACTATGGAAGCGTGTAATCGATATGAATGATCGTGCACTACGTTCTACAATCGTAGGTCTTGGAGGCACAGGAAATGGTATTCCAAGAGAAACTGGTTTTG
The DNA here is from genome assembly GCA_900299495.1 of Sphingobacteriales bacterium. Taxonomy (GTDB): domain Bacteria; phylum Bacteroidota; class Bacteroidia; order Chitinophagales; family Saprospiraceae; genus AM-2324. The sequence continues at coordinate 122 of OMKD01000371.1, read as the reverse complement.
ATATCACAGCAGCGTCTGAAATCATGGCGATTCTTTGCCTGTCAAATGATATTGAAGACCTAAAAAGAAGGCTTGGAAATATTTTCATAGGCTTTACTATGGACAGAAAGCCAATCTATGCG
>OMKD01000370.1 GCA_900299495.1 Sphingobacteriales bacterium | reverse complement strand
GATGATCTTCGTGCAGATACCATAAGAATCCATGCATCACATGTTTATGTGTGAGCCATGTAATTCCCTCCATTATTGCGAAAGTAGCCAAAGTTATTAAAGCATAATATATAGCTATCATGACTTATCTTTTAGTTTTATAAACAAAATCCATAGTTTCCAACATCTTGTCTTTATGTGAGCTTGAATAATTTTCATTTTCAAGGTTGTTGTTGATGTGGGAAAGATCATTATTGATTTCTGAATTGTACCCCAGGAATCGAGGTGTATTAACTTGTACAATATACCTTAGAAATCTTAATTCTGTATTATTCGGATATTTTTTTATTAGCTCCTCCAGTTTATCTCTTCCTTCAATAAAGTAAGCATATTTCTGATGTGGCCAGTAGGTATATTCTGCCTTCCACATTGTTGCAACAGACTTGTAGAACTCAGATTCTTTACATGAATACTGATCACATAGTGCTATGTATTCTGAAAGTTGAGCTTCGTTATTAATAGAAAAAAAAGTACTTCTAATCTGTTCCAAATTGCATGGTTCTCCCAGATTAAAAGTACTTATGAAGAGTAGTAATAAAACTTGCATTAAAGTAAGTTTAATTTATAGGTTATGTAGGATCTACCTAATAACAAAATTTTAATTGGATTAGAAACTCGAATTCTTGTTTGAGCAATCTTAACAGGCTCTGTTTTCTTGAGGTTAGAAAGTAATTTCTTGTAATAGATATATGCTGTATACACTCCAAATTTTGCTTCATTTGGTAGTTTAAGTATACCTTCATATGCCTTTCTGAAGTCTTCCTCAATCTCGTCAATGATTCTTGCTTTTGATCGTTCATCAAGATTGATTAGATCAACACCTGGGAAGTAAGAACGCTCCAAGTCGTTAAAATCGGCTTTAATATCTCTTAGGAAGTTAACCTTCTGGAAGGCAGACCCAAGAGCCATTGCGCTTTCCTTCAACTCTTCATATTTCTCCTGATTCCCGTTAACAAAAACTTTTAGACACATTAAACCTACAACATCTGCAGACCCATAAATGTATTCTTTGTATTCCTCGTAAGTGGAGTAATTCGACTTTGTAAGATCCATCTTCATAGATCTTAGGAAAGCCTGAATCAGATTCAAATCAATATTATAATCGATGACTACTTGCTGGAAGGAATGAAGGATAGGGTTTAAGCTTATCCCTCTTTCAAGTGCTTTGTAGAAATCATTTTTGAACTCTTCTAATAATACTTCCTTATCGTAATCATGGAAAGTATCTACAACTTCGTCAGCGTATCTTACAAAGCCATAAATAGCATAAATAGCCGGTTGGATACTCTTGTAGAGCATTTTCACTGCAAGTGAAAAAGAGGTACTGTAACTGTTTGTTACAAGTTTGCTACAAGCTATCGCTGAATCGTCAAATATCTTTTTCATATTATCAAATTTTGAAGTGTTTCTCAACTAATTCACTGGTAATCTTTCCTGATATCAGTGATGGCGGGACTCCAGGTCCAGGTACAGTAAGTTGACCCGTGAAGAATAGATTTGATACTTTCTTACTTTTTAATTTAGGTCTTAAGAATGCAGTTTGTAGCAGGATATTTGCTAAGCCATAAGCATTCCCTTTGTATGAATTATAATCTTCTTTGAAATCGTTTACACAATAAGATTCTTTGAAGAGTACTTTTTCTTTTATTTTTTGATTAGTCAAAGATTCGAATCTTGTCATAATCATATCGAAATATTTCTCTCTTAGTTCTGGAGTATCTTCTAAGTCAGGTGCGATAGGAATAAGGAAAATTCCTGCTTCCTTACCTTTAGGTGCAGCAGTGTCGTCAGTAATACTTGGGAAACTAGCATAGAACAATGGTTTCTTAGGCCAATTCGGCTTGTCGTATATTTCATATGCATGATCATCGAATGGTGTATCGAAGAACAGTGTATGATGAGAAACCTTATCTAATTTCGAATCGAATCCTACATAGAATAGTAATGCTGATGGAGCAAATACTTTTTTATCCCAGTATGATTCTTTGTATTGTCTGAATGTTTCTGGTAATAATGTTTCTGTGTGATGATAGTCAGCTCCAGAAACAATTATATCAGCAGTATATGATTTGGTACTAGTTTGTACGCTCTTTACGGTGTTGCCCTCGAATTCAAAACCAATTACATTCGCACCTGTTTCTATTTTAACCCCAAGTTCTACTGCTAAAGCTTCCATAGCTTTAATAACCATGTACATACCTCCATGAGGATGCCATGTTCCAAGCTTGAAATCTGCATAGTTCATGAAGTTGTAAAAACCAGGCGTGTTTGATGGTTTCGCACCAAGGAATAAAACTGGAAATTCTAGGATACTCTTAAGTTTTGGAGAAGTTAATTTCTTGCCAACCTGAGTACGTATAGTACTGGTGAACTGACCAACTTTAGTAACTGTTTTTGCTGTTACCAATTCAAGTGGACTTTCTCCTGGCTTGTATACAAGATCCTTAATGGCAATATTGTAATTGTCTTCCGCAAGATCTATGAATCCTTGAAGGGCACTTGCTGCTCCTTTCTCTTCTTTTTCAAATGTTTCTTTAATTTCATTGAAATCGGAAGATACTTTGATTGAGTCTTCTTCACCGAAGAATACCTCGTAACCAGGATTCAATTGTTCAAGTTTGTAATAGTCCTCTGGGGATTTTCCGAAATCATTAAAGAAACGGTCAAATACATCAGGCATCCAGTAAAAAGTAGGTCCAATGTCAAATGTGAAGCCATCTTTTTTTAACTGACGCGCTCTGCCACCAATTTCTGCATTTTTTTCAAGTATAGTAACACTATAGCCTTTTTGAGCCAGATAACAAGCAGATGCGAGTGAAGAAAAACCTGATCCTATTACAAGAACATTCATTAATCTTTATTTTTTGTTTAGCTAATTTAATCTAAAGCTAAACAAAAAACAAGAATTATTTCATTTTATGCTTTTTTATTCAGTCACAAGAGTGAATTAATTGTATTTACAAATATTTTAGTCTGAGTATCAAACCCAACGATTACTTGGGTTTTAAAGATTTTCTTCTATCAGGTTGGAATCAACACTTTCGATTAGGTTAGGAATTCGACTAAACAAATGTATGCCTTTATCTTGGTATTCTTTACTTGCGGCAACCTTATTACAGGATAAAAGGAGTTGGTTGTTTGTGTTTTTAATAAGGCTGTCATAAACATTCTCCAGGTATTCTTCTGTTTTTCTGCTTTCCGGAGCTACTGTGAAGTTGCTTATAAAAACATTTTGACTGTAAGGGTTTGCGAAACATTTCATTTCGTTGATTTCCACTGACTGACCAAGGTAAACTACATTCATTTCGCGAAGTAGTAACTCGTAATAGGTGTACAGAAGACCCAATTCATGAATCTCATTATGCGGTAAGAACAGAATATATAATCTATCTCTATTTGTTTTTCGAGTAAGTTTTTCTGCTATATCGATATTGGTATATAGCTTACGCAGGATATGGTAAGAAATAAAGTGCTCGTTAGCAGGTGTTAGTGTGGACGTTTGCCACAGAATCCCTATTCGCTCCAATAAAGGAATAAAGGCTTTTACAAACATTTCACTAAATGAATATTTTTCAATTAGTGTATTATATGTCTTGTGGAAAAGGTCATTATCAAAAGTAAGTGAGGATATAATAAAATCATTTACCAATAGAGCTTCGGAGTTTTTCTTTTGATAAGATTCTTTAACTCTATTGTTTAGCTCGTTTGCTGGGAGACTTGCGACTTTTGAAATTTTTGAACCTGAATTAGTAAGATAAACAACATTCAAAAGCTTTCTTAGATCATCTAAATCGTATAATCTGATGTTCGTATCTGTGCGTTCGGGAGTGAGCAAAGCATATCTCTTTTCCCACATACGAATTGTAGGAATCTTGACGCCAGACAGATTTTCTAGGTCAGCAATGGTGAAATGAAATTTTATATTGTTTATCATATTAAGTCAATAAGTAAACAACTTACATAGACAAAAGTCAAAAAAAAAAATGGGAATTGCACATTTTTTGTGTCAATTATTAGAAATAAGACGCTCTTAGTGCATTCTGACAATAAAAAAGACCTCTCAAGAGGCCTTTTTTATTATCTGAGTAGATTAATATTTCCTTTTAAGACAAATATATCATCATCTTCACAGTATGCTGTTAAAGAGAATCCATATACATCAGGTGGTAATTCTTCCTGAAGGAAGGTTCCGTTCCAACCTATTCCAGGATCATTGGATTCAAACACAGTCTGACCCCATCGATTGACAATATAAAAGTCCATGTACTCTATAAGGTTACCTTTGACATATAATACATCGTTTAAATTGTCTCCATTTGGAGAAAATGCTGTAGGAACAAATATGTTTGGTGTATCACATACAGATTCAAGAAGATCTATAATAATGGACTGCGAATCGATACATAATGAATCTTCACTGTATAGTGTTAAAGTAAATTCTGTTGTTTCTGTTAAATCATTAGCACTTGCCGTCAACATCTCAACATCAAAGAAGTTTAGTTCAACGTTGTCATAATCCCAATTGTAATCGTATACCTGGTGTACATTCAGTAATGTTGCTGTAAGGTCTAGAACAGAATCAGCTCCATAATATATTTCAGTGAAATTGGCACTAAGTTCAAAATCTGTGTACAGATCGATGACATTTACTGTAGCAGTGTCATATCCGTCACATCCGTAATCATTTATAACATACGCAATGTATTGAGTTGTATCCATTGGAGTATCCGTTAGACAAGGGCCTGTTTCACCAAACACAAGCCATTCTACTTCAATATCAGTATTCAAATTGTCAAGGTTCTCAATACAAATTTCAACTTCAGATTCTGGGTCAAAACAGAATACAATATCTTCTAGTGAGATGTCCAATGGGTAAATATCAAATGTGATGGAGTCCATACATGGACAATCAACTCCGTTCGGATCACTATATCCCGAGGCCTCGAAGGTATAGGTTCCATTTAGAGTCGGCTCATAGAATATCGTTTCCATACCATCAAACTGATCCAAAGCTGTTTCAGTAGTTTCACCATTAGATGTGAAAATCAAAGTCCAAGTTATATTATAAAGAGGATTGTCGGTATTAATATTTATTTCAATTTCCTCAGGGTATTCACACAAAATCCCCTGATTTGGGTCAGATGATAATGTAAAATCACAAGGTGGATGAATATTAACTTCTATGGTATCATACGCGGTACAAACGGCCACCTCACTGGTCTCATCTGTGATTTCCAAATAGAATGTAGTTGGTTCCACTATTGGTCCGAAACATGGTGTTACCTCTGTAGAATTGAAATTAGGGTTAGATGACATCCAAGTGTATGTATAATTAGGATTGTTAAGATTGATAAGAGAATCGAAACAAATAGATTCACTGTAACAAATAATTGTATCCTGAATCGGGAATGTTTCAAAGTCAGAAGTTTCAATCGTAACTGAAATTTCATCTTCACATCCGTGCTCATTTGTGAATACTGGATTGAAGCTTACCGTTTGTCCAATTGAATCTAACAGGACCGTAATATAATCGTCGGTCGATTCTATTACTGTTTCTACCAAATCAGCATTCCAGACTACCTCAAGTTCATATTCTGAATCTGGTAGATTTATAGTGACCGTATCACCAGGACAGATACCTAGATAGATATCCTGCAAATCAAGGGTATAATTGTAAATAATACCAGAGGCCGATACAATGCAACCATTGAGATCTGTGTAGGAAACACTGAAGTTATTTACTTGTTGTCCTACAGGTAATTCAAAAACAAAACTAGTATCATTACCTATGTTAACAGTATTTCCATTAAGTACCCAGATGATTTCGGATGAAGTAGGTAATGTATTTCCCTCAGCTTCATTAAATGCAATCAAGTCTAAGAAATACATGTTTTCACATACTGTATCCGAAGGCACAATCAGTTCAAATGGATCTGTCACAGGGATTGTTAGGGTATCTCTATGTGAACAACCATAATCATCGATCCCTTCCACAATAATAGTAGTTGTTTCATCGATGTAAAAATCATAGTTATCTACATTTCCTATTCCTAGGATTTCATCCCCATTTTCATCATACCAAGTATATGTAATTGAATTTGGTATAGCATCTACTACCTGAATATTGATCGTATCCAATTCATTGAAGCAAAGCAAAGTATCCGGTGACAAGTTAAAGTTGATTAAGGTATCAGGAATAATAACTGTCGTAGTATCTAAGGCTGTACAACCATTTTCAGTAGTACCTATAACGAAATAAGTTGTTGTTCCATCAATATTATCATCAGTATACGTAGGACCTGTTCCAACTAACTCATTCGGCAGTGGATTATATATGATATACCATTCATAATTGACAAAGTCAAAATTTGAATTTGCGGTAAGTGTGATGAACCCTTCTCCTGGAATACAAATAATATCGCTGTTTGTAGAAATATTTATATTGATTTCTGGTACTTCTACATAAATAGAATCTTCATAGATACAGCCATGTTCATCCGTAACTGATATTGTAAAAGTTTGAGACTCATCTATGACAGTTGTCATGGTAGCTGTGGTTCCAATCTCATTTCCATTTTCGTTTGACCAAGAGATCATATAAGTCCCAGGTCCTACTATATCAGAGATAAGCGTTACGTATACTAAACTATCCTCACAGAAAATATCATAGTCTAGATCGATTTCTGGCTCATCTGGAATAGTAACCACAAATGTAGTTTCAGTATCACAGCCATTCTCATCTGTACCCACAACAGTGTAAGTGGT